>CAMNAH010000009.1 GCA_946530775.1 uncultured Coriobacteriales bacterium | reverse complement strand
TGCGCGTCGGCTCCGTCGAGCATCCCATGCTCGATGCCCACTACATCGAGTGGATTGCCTATGCCGATGGCACCAAGATCGGCATCAAGTACCTCAACCCCGGCGATGCGCCCGAGGCCACCTTCCTCAAGACGGCCGAGCACGCCACCGTCTACGCCTACTGCAACCTGCATGGGCTCTGGAAGGCCGAGATCTAGGCCTTCTCCGCGCACACGCGCATAGCATCCGAGCGTCCCTCCGCATCGTCCAAGCCTTAAGATGGATATGACATGATGCGGAGGGACTACTCATGAACATCTCCATCGC
Source organism: uncultured Coriobacteriales bacterium (assembly GCA_946530775.1). The sequence continues at coordinate 14,424 of CAMNAH010000009.1, read as the reverse complement.
GCAGATGCAATCCATACCTGGCGACTTTGAGCAGACGCTCGCGCGCATGCTTGACTTCGCCGCCCGGGCGAAGGGCGTCGATTCGCGCCTCGCCATCTTTCCCGCGCTCGCGCTCGCGGGCGGTTTTCCCCTGGACGCGGCGGACCAGGAGGGATACCTCGCCGATACCATCGAGGCGCTCCAGAGCTTTGCCGCCGAGACGCCCGTCGACTGCGTGGTGCCGGTTGTGGGCGAGGCGGACGGCCTGCCCGTCTTCGAGGTCGTGCTCATCCGCGACCATGAGCTGCACGCCCTGCGCATGGAGGGCGAGTTCTCCGAGCTTAAAAGCCGTCTTTTCGGCGAGGACGCGCCCGATCAGGGCTCCTATCCCTTCACGTTCGACGTGGACGGCCTGCGCTTCGCGCTCGCGTTCACCTTCGACGACCTCGACGCCCTGTGCGATATGGGCCATGCCTTCGATGCGGTGATCTTCGCTTCGACGCATGGTTTCTCGCACGACAATCCTTCGACGCAGCTTGCCGCGGCGCTCACCGAGTCGCGCTTCATCGCCGATGCCGAGCGCATGGGCGCCTGGCTCATCGCGGCAGGCTCGCTCGGTTCGTTCGACACGCAGGTCTTCTCGGGAGCCTCGTTCATCCTTGCACCGTGGGGAGAGCTTGCGGCCGAGGCGCCGTCCTTCGAGGAGGCGCATCTGACCTACAGCATCGACGCCTATTCCGAGGGTCCGCTGGCGCACCCGCTCACCCCCGATGTGCCTGATCGCTTGCTCACGCTCATGAACGCGCTCATCTACGGGCTCGCGTCGTTCTGCCGCCAGGAGGGCGTGCGGGATGTGGCCGTGGTCATGGACGGCTCGCTCCTCTCGTCTGCCGTGGCCACGCTCGCCTGCGATGCCCTCGGGCCCCTGCATGTGCATGCCCTGGTGGGCGGAGCCGAGCGACCCGAACTCGATACCGCCGCGCGCGAGCTCGCACAGCGCCTGCGCATCGATGCCACGATGGCGCCTGACGGCGCGAGCATCGACCAGGTCGAGCTCATGCGCGCCGAGCTTGTGCGCAGCTCTGGAGCCCTTGCCCTCATCAATCTCGACAAGACGGGCTTCTGCCTCGATAACCGTGCGGGCGCGCTCTCGGTGGGCGGTCTTGCGCCGTTCGGCGATGTGTACCGCTCCGACGTGGTCGCGCTCGCACGCCTGCGCAACACCATCTCCCCGGTCATCGGCCCCTTCTCCATGCGCGCGTGGCGCGTGCCGGCCGTCGAGGGCATCGAGCGGCGCTACCTCACCGCCGAGTCACAGCTCGAGTTCATAGACTACGTGCTCTCGGGCCGCATCGAGTGGGGGAGGTCCTACACGCAGCTGGTCGAGGAGGATCGCGGGGGAGAGCTCGCGGAGCGTGTGCTCGAGCTGCTGCGTATCCGCCGCCTCGCGCGCCTCTCTGCCCCGCGCGTGCTCATCGTCTCGTCGCAGACGCTCATGGAGCACCCCCAGCCCCTGGGTGTGCGCTGGCACGATACCGTGCGCGACCACGATGCGCAGGATTGGCGGCAGATCGCCGAGTACCTGCAGTCGCTCGCGGCGCCGTCGCAGCATGCCGGCGCCCCGGACCTTCAGAAGGAGTTCCGCGACACCATGTCGTTCTTGCGCGACCTTGCCGTCTCGGGCGAGCTCTTCGGCGGCCTCGGGGCGGTTGGCGGGCAGGATGGCGGCGGTCACCGACCGCGTCCGGGCGAAGGCGGAGATTCGTGGTCGTTCGGCAACCCGTTCTCGGAAAACTGACGCGCATCTGTGCTAGTATAGAACGAACGTTCTAACCATTCGCGGGAGGGCATGTGATCATCCTCGGCATCGATCCAGGGCTTGCGCACACCGGCTGGGGTGTGGTCGAGACGCGCGGCTCTCTCGTGCGCGCCCGCGCCTACGGCTGCATTGCCAGCACGGCCGACGAGCCCATCGACATGCGCCTCGGCCGCATCTTCCGCGAGATCTCTGAGGTCATCTCCAAATACGGCCCTACGGACCTCGCCATCGAGAAGATCTTCTTCGGGCAGAATACCCAGTCGGCCATCCCCACGGCGCAGGCGCGCGGCGCGGCAATCGCAGCGTGCGCGGCCTCGGGCCTTGCCGTGGGGGAATACACGCCCATGCAGATCAAGCAGGCCGTGGTGGGCACGGGCTCGGCCGATAAGGCCCAGGTCACCTACATGGTGCGCCATGTGCTCGCGCTCGATCACGACCCCAAGCCCGATCACGCGGCAGATGCCCTCGCGGCGGCTGTCTGCCATGCCAATCTCTGCCATACCTATGCCGCCGCCCAGATGCGTACCCGATCGGAGGGAGAGCAGTGATCGTCCAGCTCACCGGAACGCTCGTCGAGGTCCTTCCCACCCATGCCGTCATCGACTGCATGGGCGTGGGATACGAGCTCGGCATCTCGTCCATCACCGCCTCGCAGCTTCCCGCTGTGGGAACCTCGGGCGTTACCATCCTCACGCGCATGATCGTGCGTGAGGATGCCCAGGAGCTCTACGGGTTCGCCTCGCGCGAGGAGCGCGCCCTGTTCGACCAGCTCCGCGCCATCTCGGGCGTGGGCCCCAAGCTCGCCCTCGCAGTGCTCTCCACCTTCACGCCCGCCCAGCTTGCCACCGTGGTGGTGACGCAGGACGCCGCGCGCATGGCGCAGGTGCCCGGCGTGGGGCGCAAGAAGGCCTCGCGCCTGCTGGTCGAGCTCTCCGATGTGTTCAACAAGAACATGGAGCTCAAGATGCTCGTGGGGCTTACCGAGCCCGCATCGGCGCCCGTCCAGGCTGCTGCAACGGACGCGGTTTCCGACGCCAAGGCGGCCCTGCTCTCGATGGGCTTCACGTCCGCCGAGGTCGAGCTCGCCCTCGACGGCGCCGGAGAAGCAGGTGTCGAGGGCACCAAGAACCTGCTCTCGTACGCGCTCAAGCGCCTGGGAGGTGGTAGATGATGTGGGAGGCATCCGATGACGATCTCTTCGCGGGCGTGGGCGATGCGCCCAGGAGCACCGCGCGCGATGTGACGGGCAAGCTCACCGCCGAGGATCTCGACCAGGATCGCACGCTGCGCCCCAAGACGCTCGACGAGTACTGCGGCCAGCAGCGCGTCCGCGACAACCTCCGCGTGCTCATCCAGGCTGCCAAGACCAGGAACGAGCCGCTCGACCACGTGATCTTCTCGGGCCCTCCGGGGCTCGGCAAGACAACGCTTGCGGGCGTGGTGGCAAACGAGATGGGCGCCAAGCTCCACACCACGAGCGGTCCCGCCATCGAGCGCACGGGCGACCTCGCCGCCATCCTCACCAACCTCGAGGAAGGCGATATCCTCTTCGTCGACGAGATCCACCGCCTCAACCACCAGGTCGAGGAGGTGCTCTATCCCGCGATGGAGGACTTCTTCCTCGACATCGTCATCGGCAAGGGCCCTGCCGCCCGCTCCATCCGCCTCGACCTCCCGCACTTCACGCTCGTGGGCGCCACCACGCGCACGGGCCTGCTCACAGGGCCGCTGCGCGACCGCTTCGGCATCTCGTACCGCCTTGACTACTACACGCCCGAAGAGCTTGCGCAGATCGTCCAGCGCTCCGCCGGCCTTCTCGGCGTATCGATCGACTACGAGGGGGCGCTCGAGATCGCCTCGCGCAGCCGCGGCACGCCCCGTCTGGCGAATCGCCTGCTCAAGCGCGTGCGCGACTATGCGCAGGTGCGTGGCGACGGCTTCATCGATGCCGCCATCGCGGCCACGGCGCTCAAGTTCTTCGAAATTGACGAGCTCGGCCTCGATTCCATGGACCTCAAGATCCTCCACGCGCTTTGCGAGACGTTCCGCGGACGTCCCGTGGGCCTCACCACCATCGCGAGCGCCGTCTCGGAGGATCCCTCCACGCTCGAGGACGTCTACGAGCCCTACCTCATGCAGCGCGGGCTCATGGTGCGCACGCCGCAGGGCCGCATGGCCACGCTCGCAGCCTTCAACCATCTGGGTATCACCGCCCCGCAGGGGGTCTCATAGCCATGCTCCAGCGCGATTACCTGCTCGAGGTCATAGCGAGGTTCGCCGAGGCGCTCACGCGGGCGCTGCGTTTGGCTGTGGAGAAGGGCGACCGCCAAGGCTGCATAGATGCCGAGAGCGCCGTTGCCGAGCTGCTCGAGCTCGACCCGGATACCGTGGGCATTCTCGCGCCCGAGAGCTTGGTGCAGCTCATGCAGCTCTCGGGATTGGGCGAGGAGGTCGCCTCGTATGTGGGCTATACGCTCGACCGTGTTGCCGATATCTACGAGGACATGGGCGACGAGGCCACGGCGGAGCTCCGTCGTGCGCAGGCCGAGGCCATCGAGGCGGCGTTCAACGGAGACCTCTCGCTGGTTCCCGAGGAGCTCGACGACATCGACCGCGAGCTCTTCTGCTAAAGAGATTCTTTCGGTAGGACCCTTAATCTCTCTTTTGCTTTATATCCGTTTAGTCTGGAAAGACAGGTACCTGTGTTTCCAGACTAAAGTGCATGGGGATACGCTCCAAGCATCTCTGCAAAGAGTATACCTGCGGTTTTAATAATCTTGGCTGTTCTGAAGACCGTTGAGTCTGGAATAACAGGTACCTGTCTTTCCAGACTCAAGAGCATGGGGTAGTGCGAACCGTATCAGGTCGCGGCATCCGTCTCGGTATCGGTGCTCTCCTGGTCTTTAGGCGGCACGTAGTTCGCCTTCCCCGCGTCATGCACCGCCTGCACGTCTCCCTGCTCGCCGAAGATGTGGCCGTAGTAGTCGTACTCGAGCAGCACAGCGCAGAAGTTGACCTTGTTCTCCACGAAGCGTGTGGTCTGCTCCACATATCCCTCGGGAACGGTGACGCCCTCGTTGGGGACGAAGGTGCCGCTATCGGCGAAATAGGTGCCCAGGTTGCTCACCCAGTCGTAGGAGATGTTGAAGATCACAGGCTCGGTGTTCGAGAAGACGTCGCGTCCGGGCAGCAGGCGCGAATCCCACTCGACGCCGAAGAGGTTGAGCAGCGTGGGCAGGATATCGAGGGACGAGACCGGATCGTCCACCACGATGGGCTCCTTGTCCTCAAGGCTTCCCGACCAGATGATGAGGCGGTTGTGGTCGCGCTGGATGCTGTTCTCCACGGGGTATCCGTAGAGCTCGGAGAGATAGGTGAGCGAGCCGTCCGCATCGAGGCCGTAGGGGAAGTGGTCGGCGCCGAGCACGATGACGGTGCGGTCGGCCATGCCGCGTTCCTCGAGCTGGCCCACGAGGTATTCGAGCGCGCGGTCGAGGTCGACGTTCGATGCGAGGTAGGCCTGTACGACTTCGGAGTAGGGGAGATTCGCGGCCTGGACCACGTCCTGCCACTTCTCCGACATCGCGTTGCCGTCCCACGAGTAGCCGCCATGGCCCGAGACCGACATGTAATACACGTTGAACGGCTCGGCGTTGCAGTAGATGTTGTCGAACGTGCCCTTGATCATCTCGTAGTCGGACTGCGGCCACTGCCACTCGACGTACTCCTCCATGCCGTTGCCGTAGCCCATGAAACCGTTGTTATAGCCCAGGTTGTTGTGGGTTATGTCGCGGTCGTAGTAGGTGTAGGTGTTGTTGTGGAACGCCCAGCCGTTGTAGCCCAGGCGGTTGAGCGCGTTGCCCATGGTGAAGTAGTTGTTGTCGTAGGCCTTGCCCTTGACCGACTCGCCGCCCTCGGTGGCGATGCACCCGAAGATGTTGGCGCACTCGCCGCCCGTGGTGCCGGCGCTTGCGAACTGGTAGTAGTTCGTGAATTGGATGCCCTTGGTGGCAAGGCGGTAGAGCGTGGGCGTGATGTCCTCGCGGATGGCCTCGGCGGAGAAGGCCTCGCCCGAGATGAAGATGAGGTTGTAGCCCTCGAAGACGCCCGTCATGGAGTTCTTCGTCGACGGGGTGAGCGACTGCACGTAGGCATCGGTGTTCTCGAATCCTCCATCGAGCGAGGCGAAGTCGATGTCCATGATGGCGGGGCCGAAGTTGTCGGTATCGACGTATTTGCCCACGACTTGGAAGAGCAGCGGCGCAAGGTTGCGGCCAGCGCGCAGGGCGACCTCGGAATCGCTGCGCGGGCGCTCGATGACGAACTCGCTCTCGGCTCCCGCATCGTTTCCGGCGCGGATGTCTTTGATCAGGCTGGTCGCGAGCCCGAAATTGGGCACGGAGGTCTGGAAGTTGTAGCGGCTATAGAAGGTCTGGCCAAACGGTCCCATAACGAGAAGCAGGGCAAGGCATGCGGCGAGCGAGGCGCCTCCCATGGCGAGCGCGGGCCAGCTCTTCTCGCGGGTTCCCTCCTCGGGCTCCTTACCGCGTATAAAGAGCGACGCCACGGCGGGTGCGAGGAACAGGATGATGAACAGGATGCCCGAAGGTGTGAGGATGAGCGCGAGCGCATCGCCTCCGAACTGGTTGGCCACGCCGCCTGCGCCGCCGAGCACGGTCTTCACGTCGTAGAACACCTTGAACTGGCGGAACACGAAGTACTCTATGGCGAAGATGACGCCGAGCACGAGGATGATGACGCGCCGAATGATGCGCGATGCCTTGTACGGCGCGAGCGTGATGAAAAACTCGATCCCAAGGCCGATTGCGCACGAGAGTAACGCTATGGGGAGGAGCGCCGGCAAAAACGGCGTTCCAGTTGCGATCTTGAAGACGATTTCTATGAAGAAGAGCGCGATGGGGATGATGAAGTGCTCGATATCCCAATGCCAACGCGTCTTGTAGTTCTTCGGGGTATACCAGGCCATGGGAACCGCGATTCTCATCGATGAAATGCAGACAATCCATGATACCGCGTGCCGATACGCCCAGATATGTATTTCACGCGCGTGGCGGTAAATGCGTTAGAATTGAAAAGTCTGCATACGTACTTGAATCGCCACAGGGAGTCAGCATGGCCGAAAGGCACCCCCATAAGAACGGCGCACCTATATTTCCTGCCCGCACGGTAACCAGGCGCGATGCCCTGAGGCTGCTCATCGGCGCCGGCCTTGCCGTTGCTGCGACCCCGCTCCGCGCATTTGCAGAGGGAGATGCCGCCGCAGCAATGGAGGAGGGCTACTCGGCCTCCGATGCCACCAACCAGGCTCTTGCCGATGCGCAGGCGCGCTACGACGAGGTCGCCGCGGAGCTCGACCGCATCGGGCAGGAGTACGCCGACCTCGCAGCCAAGCATGGCCAGACGCTCGACGAGATCGAGCGCGTCACCAAGCAGATCGAGCAGCTCGAGGCAGAGATCGAGCGCAAGCAGCGCGAGATCGAGCGCAAGCAGAAGCGTCTCGGCGAGCGCATGTCGAGCGCCTACAAATCGGGCAACCAGGGCGTGCTCGACCTGCTCCTCTCGTCGTCGTCGTTCGACGAGTTCACCTCCAACATCTACTACCTCGACAAGATCACCGAGTCCGACCGCGACATGATCGAGGGCATCAAGGAGGACAAGGCCGCACTCGAGCAGGATAAGATCGACCTCGAGGCCCAGAAGGCCCAGCTCGAGGACCTCAAGGCCCGCGAGGAGGAGGAGCTCCGTCAGATCCAGGCCAAGCAGGAAGAGGTCCAGCAGCTCCTCAACGAGGTCGATGACGAGGTGCGCGAGCTCATCGAGCAGCGCGACGCCGAGGTCCTCGAGGCCAAGCAGCGCGCCGAGGAGGAGGCCGAGCGCAGGCGCCAGGCCGAGGCAGCCGCGGCTGCCGCGGGCGGCGGCGATAGCGGCGGCGGGGTCTATGGCGAGGTGAGCTACGAGTCCGGATCCTCGGGTTCGCAGGCCTCAATCGTCAACGCGGCGTCCTGGACGCCCTCCACCGGCGCAGGTTACTGCGCCGCATGGGTGTCGAACGTCTTCGCCAACGCGGGCGTGGGATACGTCTACGGCAATGCGTGCGACATGTACTGGGCGTACTGCTACTCCTCCGATCTCTCCGACATCCAGACGGGCATGATCATCGCCGTTCCCACCGAGCCCTACTCCTATGCGGCCATCCTCTACGGCCACGTGGGCATCTACATCGGCAACGGTCTCGTGCGCCACTGCGTGAGCGGTTGGGTCACCACCCAGAGCCTCTCGTCCTGGATCAGCCAGTTCGGTGTGACCTCCACGCCCCGTTGGGGCTGGCTGGGCGGCATCGTCCTCGCATAGCGGTATCGACCTGCGCTACAATAGCGCCAGCGATTGCATACGCACCTTAAACGAACGGGAGTCGATCGTGAGCGTCTTGAACAGCTATGGGCCGGTTGACCGCGCCATCATCGCACGCAACGCGCAGTTCGGGCACATGGAACAGTCCACGCTGCGCCGCGGCACCGAGAAGGCGCCCGAATACCGTCCGTTCTCACGTGACGAGTACTCCCTTGGCAGGTATCAGCGCGCTTCGAGCGCGCGTCTTGCGCGTCGCATCAAGGCGGGTGCGCTCGTGGTTGCAGCTGTGGTGCTTGCGGCGGCCTTGGGTGCCGCATTCGCCGCGCTCTCGAGCGGTGCGCTGGGCTAGGCAGCCGCTCTTTTTCGATAAGCGGCTAACATATGCCGTTTCCGCATCTCCTGCTGGTCTAGAATCTGATGTGACCAAGGAGAGGGGACATCATGGAATACAGGGATTTCTCGGGAAGCGCCATCTCGCGGCTCGGCATGGGCACCATGCGCCTTCCGCGTATAGGCGATAAGGACGATACGCCCATCGATTACGAGCGCGCCGCGGCGGTTGTGGACTGCGCCCTCGAGAACGGCATCAACTACTTCGACACCGCATGGCCCTACCATGAGGGAACCTCCGAGGAGTTCGTGGGCCGCGCGCTTGTGGCGCGCCACCCCCGCGAGAGCTTCAATATCGCCACCAAGTTCAACGTGAGGGCGAATCCCGATTACCGCTATGTGTTCGAGACGCAGCTCGAGCGCCTCCAGACCGATTGCATCGATTTCTACCTGGTGCATGCGGTGATGGACCATTCCATCGATACCTATCTCGAGTGCGGGTGCATCGACTACCTCAACGAGCAGCGCGAGAAGGGCCGCATCAAGCATCTGGGCTTCTCGACGCATGCGGCGCCCGAGAACCTCAAGCGCTTCCTCGCCGCGAACGACTGGGAGTTCGTGCAGATGCAGCTGAACTACTACGACTGGAAGTTCTCGACCTCGCGCGAGGAATACGGGATCATCGCCGATGCAGGGCTTCCCATCGTGGTCATGGAGCCGGTGCGCGGCGGCCGTCTGGCCTCGCTCACCCCGCGCGCCGATGCGATGCTCAAAGAGGCGCACCCCGACTGGTCCATCGCCAGCTGGGCTATGCGCTGGGTGAGGTCGCTGCCCCAGGTGCAGACGGTGCTCTCGGGCATGAACAGCACGCTGCAGGTTATCGACAATGCAGAGAGCTTCTCGTGTGCCGAGACGCTCTCCGACGGCGATAAGGCGCTGCTCGATGCGGCCTGCGATGCCTTCCATGACGAGCTTCTGGTGCCGTGCACGAGCTGCCGTTACTGCACCGAGTCGTGCCCGGCTGCGATCGATATCCCCGCCGTGCTCGCGCTCTACAACAAGGTCAAGCTGGGGTCCAGGATGTCGCTGAAATCGATCGCCGAGCTCGAGGGCGGGCATCCCGAGGACTGCATCGGCTGCGGCATGTGCGTCTCGCAGTGCCCGCAGGGCATCGACACGCCTGCGATCATGGCCGAGCTTGTCGAGATGATGGCCTAGAGAACCTCGTTCATCGATCCGGTGCGAAAGCCCTGGAGATCGAGCGCCACATAGGAGAATCCAAGCTCTTTGAGCTGTAAGGCAATCTGTTGCGCTTCTGCTGCAGCCTGTGGAATCTCTGATGCGGGAACCTCGATGCGGGCGATGGCGCCGTGGTTGCGCACGCGTACCTGCGTATGCCCGAGGCTATGGAGATACGCCTCCGCAGCCTCGATGCGCGCGAGCTTCTCCGCCGTGATCTCCTCGCCGTAGGGGATGCGCGAGGAGAGGCATGCCGCCGAAGGCTTGTCCCAGGTAGCGAGTCCCATCTCATGGGAGAGCGCGCGGATATCCGCCTTCGAGAGGCCCGCCTCGCGCAGCGGGCTCGCGATGCCCAGTTCGGCGAGCGCCCGCATGCCGGGACGGTAATCGCCCTCGTCATCGGTGTTGGAGCCGTCGGCGAGCACCGCGCAGCCTTCCTGCTTGGCAATCTCTGCCATGCGTGAGAAGAGCGCCTTCTTGCAGATGTAGCAGCGGTCGGGCGGGTTGGCGGCAAATCCCTCGATAGCGAACTCGTCCTGCTCCGCTATGAGGTGCCTGATGCCGCGGGCAGCGCAGAAACCTTGCGCCTCGGCGAACTCCGCAGCCGGAACCGAGTGGATGTGCGTGGTGATGGCGAGTGCCCGGTCTCCCAGAACCTCATGCGCAACAGCTAGCAGAAACGTCGAGTCAACGCCGCCGGAGAAGGCCACGGCGACGCTTCCCCTCTCGAGAAGCGCCGCACGAAGGCGTTCGAGCTTGGCGTGGAGCTCGTTCATGAGAGGTCGAGCTCCATGAGGCGGGCGATGGCGACGATGTAGATCTTGAGCGCGTTCTTGAGGCGCTCGATGGCGATGCCCTCATCGGGTCCGTGCTCGATGCCTACCCAGGCGGGGTTCTCAATGGTGGGCTCGTTGGGACCGAAGGCGCAGGCGCGCGGGAAGTGGCGCGCGTAGGTGCCGCCGCCGATGACCATGGGCTCGGCCATGTTGCCCGTGTACTCGCGATACGTTGCGAGCAGCGCGCCGATCTCGGGGCTCGTGGGCTCGATGTAGAAGGGTACGGCGTCGCTGGAGAGCGCGTAGGTTGCGTCATGCTCCTCGGCAAGCGCCGTCATGCGCGCGGTGATTTCCTCGCCCGTGATGGAGGTGGGGTAGCGCGAGTCGATGGTCTGGACGATCGTGCCGTCCTCGAGCGTCTCGATGGTGCCGCCGATCTGCGTGAGGGGGCCGAACTTGTCATCGGCCGTGGCGATGCCCGCCGCAGAGCCGTCCGAAGTGGAGACGAGCGTCTTGACCAGGGCGAGGAACACGGCCTGGTCGACCGTGAGCTCGATGTTGTCGACGAGGTAGTCCACGAGCAGGTCGATGGCGTTCACCGTGCCGGCGGGCATGGAGGCATGACCGCCCTTGCCCGTGGCGACGATGCGGGTGCAGCCGTCCTCGAGCGCCTCGAGCGCGATGTTATCCGCAGCGGGGAGCTCGTCAGCGCTGAGTGCGACAACGGCCTCCGCACGGCCAGGGATGGCGTTGGGGACGGTGCCGCCCGAGATCTCGAGCAGCGTGTCGCCGGCAACGCCGGGCTTGCTCGAGAACCTGCCGTGGTAGACGCCCTTCTCGCCGCAGATAAGCGGGAAGTCCGCATCGGGGGAGAAGCAGAACGCCGGCGCCTCGAAGTTCTCGAGGTACCAATCAACGTCTGCCATGCCGGTTTCCTCGTTGCATCCGGCGATGCAGCGGATGGTATAAGGCAACTTCTTGCCTGTTTCTTCGACCTGGCGCGCGAAGAAATGCGCCGCATAGAGCGAGAGGATGAAGGGGCCCTTGTCGTCCTGGACGCCGCGGCCGATGAGGAAGCCGTTCTTCTCGGTCACGTCGAGGGGCGGGAAGTTCCAGCCCAGACCCAGCGGCACGATATCCACATGGGCGATCGTGGCGATCTGGGTGGCGGACTCGCCGGCAAGGTCGGCATAGCCGATGCGACCGTCGCAGTTCACGGCATCGAGACCGAGACGCTCCGAGATGGCGAGCGCACGCGAAAGCGCTTCGGCCGGTGCGGGGCCGTAGGGCATGCCGGGCGCCGCGTGCTCGAGGTCCTCGACGGACTCCACCTGCACGAGCGTGCGAATATCTTCGACAACCTGATCCCAAACCTCGTCTACATAGGTGTCTACCTGTGCTTTGAACGTCTCATCGGACATGGCGATCCCTTCTCGCATATGGGTACCCTCATAGTGTAGCCGCTCGGGCAGAGTGCTGCGGCGAGTATAATGAGGTCGTGAAATCGCTAACCGTTGGAGGAGCTGCATGGAACGCAGGGATATGCGCGCGTTGCTCAACGAGGTTGCGGCGGGAACGCTCTCCGTCGAGGAGGCCGAGAAGCGCCTGTCCAACCCGTCGTTCGTCGATTTGGGCTATGCGAAACCCGACCTCTCCCGTGGTCTTCGGCAAGGTGTTTCCGAAGTCATTTACGGTGCAGGCAAGACGCCCGAGCAGATCGCGGGCATCCTCTCCGCACTGGTGAAGGGCGGCGAGAAGCGCGTGATGATCACGCGCATCGACCGTGATAAGGAGCATCGGTTCCGCGGGCTTCTCTCCGATGAGCTCGCCGCACGCTATACCTATCACCGCGAGTGTTCGATGGGCATCTATGGCGACGCGCCCGCGCCCGACGGCAACGCGTACGTGCTGGTGATGTGCGCCGGTACGAGCGACCTCTATGTTGCAGAGGAGGCTGCGCTCACTGCCGAGATGCTCGGCAGCCAGGTCCAGCGCGTCTACGATGCGGGTGTGGCGGGCATCCACCGCCTGCTCGCCCATGCCGAGGACATCGCGGGGGCTTCCGCCATCGTTGCCGTTGCAGGTATGGAGGGTGCGCTTGCGAGCGTGGTGGGCGGCCTCGCCTCATGCCCCGTGATCGCGTGCCCCACGAGCGTGGGATACGGCGCTTCCATGCAGGGCGTGGCCGCGCTGCTCGCCATGCTCAACTCATGCGCAAGCGGGGTCTCGGTGGTCAATATCGACAATGGTTTCGGCGCGGGCTATCAGGCTGCGCTGATCGACCATGTGCGCGTGGCGCATAAGGAGGACTAGCCATGGGAAAGACGCTCTACCTCGAGTGCGGCACGGGTATCGCCGGTGACATGCTGGTGGCTGCCCTGCTCGATTTGGGCGCGGACGAGTCCGGTCTGCGAGACGCCCTCGCTTCGCTTCCCGTGGACGGCTTCGAGATCAAGATCACGCGCAAGATGGCGGGCGCCCTTGCCGCCTGCGACTTCGATGTTGTGCTCGACGAGGAGCACGAGAACCACGACCACGATATGGCGTGGCTGTACGGCTATGAGCAGGGCCATTCGGGGGATACTCCCCGAATGGCTCACCATCATCATGCCAACAGGGGGGATACTCCCCAAATGGGCAGTGAGGCTTCGGAGTTCGATTCGCATTCATCCCATTTGGGGAATATCCCCCCTGTGGACCACCATCACCATCATCACCATGACCACCGCGGCCTTGCCGAATGCATCGCCATCATCGACGGCTCCGCGCTTTCGCAGGGTGCCAAGGCCATCGCCAAGCGCACCTTCGACATCCTTGCGGAGGCCGAGGCCAAGGCCCACGGCTCCACCAAGGACGAGGTGCACTTCCACGAGGTCGGCGCCATCGACTCGATCGTCGATATCGCCGCAGCCGCCTATTGCCTTGACAACCTGGACATCACCGACGTCATCGTCTCGCCGCTCGCAGAAGGGGAGGGGCACGTGCGCACGGCCCATGGGCTTATCCCCATCCCCGTGCCCGCAGTGATGAACATCTGCACGGCACATGGCATCGCGCTTGCCCCTACGGGCAGGAAGGGCGAGCTCGTCACGCCCACGGGCGCCGCGCTTGTGGCGGCAACGCGCACGCGCGCAGCGCTTCCCGCAAGCTATATCGTCACGGCGGTGGGCTATGGTGCGGGCAAGCGCGCCTACGAGATCCCCAGCGTGGTGCGCGCCATGATCATCGAGGACGCGGCAGCTTCCGCTGACCCGTTCTCCGGCCCTTCCGACCTCTGGAAGCTCGAGACCGAGGTGGACGACTGCACGGGCGAGGCGCTCGGCCATGTGATCGACCGCCTGCTGCGCGCCGGTGCCCGCGAGGCGCATTTCCTGCCCTGCTACATGAAGAAGAACCGCCCCGGCTACCAGCTCGAGGTGCTCTGCGGAAGCGCAGACATCCCCGTGCTCGAGCAGATCATCTTCGAGGACACCACCACCATCGGCATCCGCCGCTGCCCGATGGAGCGCACGGCGCTCCCGCGCGAGGAGGTCTCGGTCGAGACACCGTACGGCACCGCCCTCGCCAAGCGCGTGGTGATGCCGAACGGCGAGGTGCGCACGTATCCCGAGTACACGTCGGTCGCAGCGCTCGCACGTGTGGCGGATGCGGGCTATCAGACCGTCTACCAGGCGGTTATCGCCGCGATCCAGGGGTAGAGAAGCATCTTGATATCGAACACCGCAGTTTTATACGCGGTTCCCGAATACAGAGAGCAAGAAACTGCAGGTCAGCGCTGTTCGGCTCTCTGGCGATTCCCAAATGAACTGCGGTGTTCGTTTCAGGAGCGCCGTTCCTTCCGCCACGGGAAGAAGAGCGCGGCCTCGATGAGGACGAACGCCACCGTGTAGCTGACGAGATATCCGGGGT
>CAMNAH010000008.1 GCA_946530775.1 uncultured Coriobacteriales bacterium | reverse complement strand
GCCCAGGACGCCGTGGCCGACATGAAGTCCGCCGCCGCGGGCACCGCTGCCGCCAGCTCCGTCGCCTCCAACTTCGGCGACAAGATCATCTTCGCCTGCGATGCCGGCATGGGCTCCTCCGCCATGGGCGCCACCCGCTTCCGCAACCGCATCAAGCTCGACCGCCCCGACTGCATCGTCGAGCACTCCTCCGTCGACGAGGTTCCCGCCGACGCCAACATCGTGGTCGTCCAGCGCAACCTCGCGCCGCGCGCCCAGGCCTGCGCCCCCAACGCACAGTTCGTCATCATCGACAACTTCCTCGCCGATCCCGCGCTCGACAGTCTCTTCAACGACCTCGTGAGCGTGGCGAAGGAGTCCGGCGTGGGCGAGACCGACGTCCATGCCGCCGTCGAGCAGATCGAGGACCCCGAGCGCGCCATCGCCATCGACCGCGCCGGCATCAAGCTGGGCTGCCCCTCCGTCACCAGGGAGGAGGCCATCCAGGCCTCCGGCGAGCTGCTCAAGGCCCACGGCGCCGTCGACGACGCCTACATTAAGGCCATGCACGAACGCGACCAGCTCCAGAGCGTCTACATGGGTCTCGGCGTCGCCATCCCGCACGGCACCAACGACGTCAAGGACAGCGTCAAGAAGACCTGCGTCACCCTCCATCAGTATCCCGACGGCATCGAGTGGGGCGGCGAGAAGGCCTATCTGGTCTTCGGCATCGCCGGTGCCAACGGCGAGCATCTGCAGGTCCTCGCCAATGTTGCGAAGGCCCTCGAGGACGAGGATGTCATCGAGAAGATGCGCACCACGACCGATGTCGATTGGCTGCTGAGCGTCCTTTCGTAACGCACGCGCATCGTAAGGAAAGGGCCCGCCTGCACTGCAGACGGGCCCTTCTCGTTTATGGGTGAACGAGTATTACGCCTCGTCGATCTCCCATGCCTTGAGCGCCTCGAGCACGGGCTGCACCGCCACGTTGCAGAGCTCCTCGGTCTGCGCCTCGGCAAGCACGCGCACCAGGCTCTCGGTGCCGCTCGCGCGCACGAACACGCGGCCGTTGCCGCCGAGCAGGGCCTTGCCCTCCTCCTCGGCTGCGAGCACCTCGGGAGCCTCCATGGCGGCATGCTTGTCGGTGACGGGCACGTTCACGAGCTTCTGCGGATAGAGCTTGACCGGGCGGGTAAGCGTGGAGAGCGTCTCCTTCTCCACGCGCACGGCCTCCATCACGCGCAGCGACGTCATGATGCCGTCGCCCGTGGTCTCGAGGTCGCCGAAGATGATGTGGCCCGACTGCTCGCCGCCCAGCGTGTAGCCGTTCTCGCGCATGCACGCATAGACGTACTTGTCGCCCACATCGGTGGTGACGGCCTTGATACCGGCCTCGTCGAAGGCCTTGAGCAGGCCGAAGTTGGTCATGACGGTGGGCACCACGGTGTCTTTGACCAGGCGGCCGTACTTGGCCATGTAGCGGCCGCACACGTAGAGGATGAGGTCGCCGTCGACCACGTGGCCGTTCTCGTCCACCGCGATGCAGCGGTCGGCGTCGCCGTCGTAGGCGAAGCCCACGTCGAGGCCGTTGCGCACCACGAAGCTCTGGAGGTTCTCGATGTGCGTGGAGCCGGCGTTCACGTTGATGTTGAAGCCGTTGGGCACGTTGTTGGTCACATAGACGTCGGCGCCCAGCGCATCGAACACGGGCTTGGCGACGCTGGAGGCGGCGCCGTTGGCGCAGTCGAGGCCCACCTTCACGCCCTGCAGCGAGAAGTTCGCGCTGGCGATGAGGTGTGCGATGTAGCGGTTGCGGCCCTGCATATAGTCGACGGTGCAGCCGATGGCCTCGCCCGTGGCGAGGGGAATCTCGATCTTGCCGTCGATGAAGTCCTCGATCAGCTCGAGCACGTCCTCGTCCATCTTGTAGCCCTGGCCGTTGACGAGCTTGATGCCGTTATCGTAGTAGGGGTTGTGGCTCGCGGAGACCATGATGCCGCAGTCGAAGGCGCCGTCCACGACCTCGTAGCACACGCCGGGCGTGGGGATAACATGCAGCATGTAGGCGTCGGCGCCGCTGGCCACCAGGCCCGACACCAGCGCGGACTCGAACATGTAGCTCGAACGGCGGGTGTCCTTGCCCAGGACGATGCGGGCCTTCTTGCCCTGGCGCAGGCCGTAATACCAGCCCACGTACCTGCCGATAAGGAATGCGTGCTCCACGTTGAGGCCCTCGTTGGCCTTGCCGCGGAACCCGTCGGTGCCGAAATACTTCATCTAAATCTCCTTGTTCGGAACGCTGCAAGCTCAATAAGCCGTTGAATAGTGTAGCAGCCATCTGTGGAGAAACTCAGATGCTTCGGATGATGTGTCAATTCGCTAGTCGAGCACGGTGATGCGGCCCTCGACGCGGGCATCGAGGCCCGGATTCACCGAGAGGTATTCCTCGATGACGTTGTTCTGCTGCGTGATGACCATGCGCGGTCTCATGTTGGCCGTCACCTCGTCGAAGGGCACCCCGAAGAACTTCTCGAAGTTATTGAAGTGGTAATCCTGCAGCCCCAACGTGAGTTCCTGATCGTCCGTCACGGGCTCGCCCTTGAACTCGAGCGCCTCGAGCGTGTTGGTTGATTTGCGCCACACGATGCGCACACCGGTTGAAACCTGGTAAAACTCGGTCTCGCCCCTATCCCACCCGTCGCGGAAGACATAGCTCACCATGCGCCTGAACTGCGCTCCCGTCACCTTGATCATATAGATGGGCCCGTCGAAGGGCGTATTCTCGATCATGTCCTGGTATTCCACGATGGGCCCGAGCTCTTCCTTGCGGATGGACCCCGACCCCATGAGCATGATCTCGTAGCTGCTGCCATCGACCAGAATGTCGGCATAGAGGTTGCCGAGCTCGGTCTCCTGCTCACGGGCGGGATGAGTGAGCGTGCGCGCAAGATGGGTCACCACGCGGTGGTATTTCCTGTCGGTGGTGTCGCGGTAGGTCTCGAGTGTCTTCTCCATGATGGGGTCGGGCTCGGCGGTATTCTCGTTAATGGGCACGCATTCCCAGTCGTAGTCGAGCAACTCCCTGGTCGAGGTGTCGTAGTCGATCTCGAGCCGCCCGATTTGCCCCGTGCCATATCCCGCCTGCACGATGGGCACGCCATTCACGATCTCGGGCTCGTCCATGAAGGTATGCGAGTGACCGCCGATGATGAAGTTGACGCCCCAGTCGGGGTTGAGCAAGGCGGCGAGCTCGCGGTCCTTTTCGATACCGATGTGGGTGATAAGCACGGTGAGGTCGGTGCTGGTGGTGCGGTAGTTGTCGCAGATGATGCCGATCTCGCGGGCGGCTTCCTTGATGTCGACGAAGGAGCCAATGACCGCCTCGGTCTTGGTCGAGGAGAGCACCTCGTTGGTGAGGATGCCGATGCAGAGGATCTTGAGCCCTCCCACCTTGAGATCGATGAAGGGCTGGAAGAGACGGGCGTTGTTGAGCGTGACGAAGAGGTCGGCGTTGATGATGGGGAACCGCGCGCACTTCTCGAGGAACAGCAGGTGCGCAAGGCCGTAATCGACCTCGTGATTGCCGATCGTGGCGACATCGGGCCTCAGGATGTTCACCAGGTCGATGGTGGAGAGGCCCAGAAACTCGGAGTCGATGACCGACCCACGGAACATGTCGCCCGCGATCACATAGGCGGTGTTGGGATTGCCCTTGCGCTCGCCGCGCACATATCCCGACAAAAGCGAGATACCCCCTGTTGCAACGCCGTTCACGTCGGTGGGGAGGAACGCGCCGTGCATATCGTTGGAATGGAGCAGGGTGATGTGGGTGATCGCCATAACGCACCGCCCTTCGTAACGGATTGCATCCCGTACCACCCATTCTCGCATAGAGGACGTCCTCCGTTCGGGTAGTTATGCCAAGCGGTCATTCTGCCGCGTTCATCTGCATTTCAGCGGTTGGGGCGCTGCGCATCGGGGTACACTAATCTCAGCGTTTCACCCTAAGGCAAGGAGTGCTTGTGAACATCAACACCACCCAGGACGGCACCACCCTCAACGTTGCCATCGTCGGCCGGCTCGACACCACCACCGCGCCGCAGGTCGAGCAGGAGCTTTCCGATCAGCTCGACGGCATCACCGACCTCGTGCTCGACTGCGCCGAGCTCGAGTACATCTCGTCCGCGGGCCTGCGCGTCTTCCTCGGCCTGCACAAGCTCATGACCGCCAAGGGCACCATGAAGGTCGTCAACGTGAACGAGACCGTCATGGAGATCTTCGAGGTTACCGGCTTCGACGGGATCCTCACCATCGAGTAAGCAACATCAATGCCAGAGAAGAGCGTTCGTGAGATGGGCGCTCTCGAGCGGCGGCACTATTCGCTCGCCTCTCGAGTATGGCGTTCCCTCATAGCGATGTCCGCCATCCTGGCGGTAATTGCTATAGCCGTGGGCTTCGTCGCCCACGGCTACGCTGTTCTCAACAAGGAGCTCGCCGTCGCCTACAACTACGCGTCGTCGGCGGTGCTGCTCCTCGACGACGAGGCAGACATCGCCTCCCTCTCCGAAAGCACCATGTCCACGTACCGCTCGCTCACCTCCGAGCAGCGCGAGCAGATGGGCACGCTCGAATACCGCGAGCGCTTCCTCAATGCCGACAACAGCACCACCTACTACCGCACGCTCTCCATCCTCGACAAGCTCGAGGGCAACGACGATTTCGACTACATCTATCTCGCCATGTACGATCGCGAGACCAATGCCGTGGTCTACATCGCCGATTCCGATAACAACAATCGCTCCGAGATCGGCAATTGGGAGGCCGTCGATCCCCAAGAGGTCACGGCATTCCTCGACTGGAATGGCGAGGGCATCCCATCCTATATCGGTCACAGCGATGCGTATGGATGGATGGGCACGAGCGGCTACCCCGTCCGCAACGAGGCCGGGGAGACTGTCGCGTTCCTGCTCGTCGACGTGTCGATCAGAACGATCGCCAACGGCCTCAAGATCTATGCCCTGCAGTTCAGCCTCGTCATGTTCCTCGTCATCAACCTCTTCGCGGCGCTCATCACCCGCCACATGAGGAAGTCGCTGGTCGATCCCATCAACAGAATCGCCGAGGCCGCCGAGACCTACATCGAGGATCGCAAGGCTGGCGAGGCCGAGGGCGAGCACTTCTCCAAGCTCGATATCCGCACCGGCGACGAGATCGAGAACCTCTCGCTGGTCATGGCCGACATGGAGCACGGCCTTGTGGAATACGAGGACAACCTCAAGCGCATCACATCAGAGAAGCAGCGCATCGGCACCGAGCTGCATCTTGCGCAGTCCATCCAGGCGAGCATGCTCCCCAACACCTTCCCGCCCTTCCCCGACCGCACGGAGTTCGACATCTATGCCAGCATGAACCCCGCGAAAGAGGTCGGCGGCGACTTCTACGACTTCTTCATGGTCGACGAGCACCATCTCGCCATGGTGATCGCGGATGTCTCGGGCAAGGGCATCCCGGCGGCGCTCTACATGATGATGACCAAGATCCTCATCAGCGACCATGCGCTCCAGGGCGGCACGCCCGCCGAGGTTCTCGCGGCCGTCAACAGGGTGGTCTGCGCCAACAACGCGATCGACATGTTCGTCACGGCATGGCTCGGCATCCTCGACACCCGCACGGGAACCATCGTGGCCTCGAACGCCGGGCACGAATATCCTGCCGTGCGCAACAGCAGCAAGCGCTTCTCGCTGCTCAAAGACCGCCACGGCTTCGTGCTCGGCGGCACGGAAGATGCCGTGTACCGCGATTACAAGATCCAGCTCGAGCCCGGCGACTGCGTCTTCGTCTACACCGATGGCGTTACCGAGGCGATGAACGCCTCGAGAAAGCTCTACGGCACCGATCGCCTTCTCAAGGCGCTCAACACCTATCCGGATGGCACGTCCGACGACGTTTCCGACGAGGTGCTCATCGATCTTGGGCGCTTTGTGGGCGACGCTCCGCAGTACGATGACATTACTCTGCTCTGCTTGCATTATCGTGGTATGCAAACCGATCGTTCGGAGGAGAAGCATATGGCCGAGATGACCATCGAGGCGACGGTCGAGAACATCCCCGTCGTCACCGACTTCGTCAACGAGCACCTCGAGGCGCTCGACTGCCCGATCAAGGCGCAGACGCAGATCGACATCGCCATCGACGAGCTCTTCGGCAACATCGCCCATTACGCCTACAGCCCCGAGACCGGTCCGGCGACGGTGCTGGTCGATGTGGAGGATGACCCCCTCTCGGTCATCATCACCTTCATCGACAACGGCACGCCCTTCGACCCGCTGGCGAAGGAGGACCCCGATATCACGCTCTCGGCTGAGGAGCGCAAGATCGGCGGCCTTGGCGTGTTCCTCGTCAAACAGACGATGGACGACGTCAGCTACGAATACAAAGATGGGCACAACATCCTGCGCATCAAGAAGACGTTCTAAGCCCACCCGTTTTTTCCAACGCACTTGGAGGACACTCGTTGAAACTGCTTGACGATGCCATCAAATATGCCGTGGACAAGCACAGCGGCATGGTCCGTAAACGGAGCAACACACCCTACATCATGCATCCCCTCGAGGCCGCCGTCATCATCTCGACCATGACGGACGACCCCGAGGTCATCGCCGCCGCCGTGCTCCATGACACGGTCGAGGACACCGACGCTACGCCCGAGGATATCCGCGAGCGCTTCGGCGAGCGCGTCGCCGAGCTCGTCGCCTCCGAGACCGAGACCAAGTACCGCGCGCTTCCCCCCGAACTCACCTGGCGCTCGCGCAAGGAGGAGTCGCTGCAGAAGCTCACCAGCACCGACGACCTCGACGTGAAGCGCATCTGGCTGGCCGACAAGCTCTCCAACATGCGCTCGTTCTTCCGCCTCTACCTGCGCGAGGGCTCCGGCCTCTGGCGCAACTTCCACCAAAGCGACCCCGTGCAGCAGGAGTGGTACTACCGCAGGATCGCCGATCTTCTGTCCGATTTGAAAGATACCGACGCTTGGCAGGAATACTCGTTCCTCGTCAATCAAATTTTTGGAGAGGGTGAGTAGGATGGCCATCGTAAACGCCACGCTCGAAGGAAACGTGCTGCATGTCGCCCTGTTCGGCAGCATCGACTCGTCGAACGCCGCCGAGGCCGAGCGCGCGCTCGCCGCTGCACGCGAGGACATCGAGTGCGCGAACGTGATGATCGATGCCGAGAACCTCAAATACATCTCGTCGGCAGGCCTGCGCATCATCCTGCGCCTGCGCAAGGAGTTCCCCGGCCTCTCGATCGTGAACGTCTCGACCGACGTGTACGAGATCCTCGATATGACCGGCTTCACCGAGATGGTTGAGGTGCATAAGGCCTACCGCGTGTTCTCGGTCGAGGGCTGCGAGGTCATCGGCACAGGTGCGAACGGCAAGGTCTACCGCGTCAACCCCGACACCATCGTGAAGACCTACAACAACCCCGAGGCGCTCGCCGACATCCAGCACGAGCGCGAGCTCGCCCGCACGGCGTTCGTGATGGGCATCCCCACCGCCATCCCCTACGACGTGGTGCGCGTGGGCGAGGGCTATGGCGCGGTGTACGAGCTGCTCGATGCCAAGAGCTTCGCGCAGCTGCTCTCCGACGGCGACAAGACCGTCGATGAGATCGCAGAGCTCTCGGCCGACCTGCTGCTGCAGATCCACGGCACCGAGGTCAAGGACGGCCTGCTTCCCGATATGCGCGCCGTGGCCCTGGGCTGGGCGGCATTCCTCGCCGACTACCTGCCCGCCGAGAAGCATCGCAGGCTCATGGACCTGTTCGAGGGGGTTCCCGAGGATCGCCACATGCTCCACGGCGACTTCCACATCAAGAACATCATGCTCCAGAACGACGAGTGCCTGCTTATCGACATGGACACGCTCTGCTGCGGCAACCCCATCTTCGAGCTGGGAAGCATCTACAACGCCTATCAGGGCTTCGCGCTCTACGACCCCAAGATCGTCGAGGACTATCTCGGCATCGATTTCGAGACGAGCACCGCGCTGTGGAACAAGATGCTCGCCATCTACCTCGGCACCGATGACGCCGCGCGCTTCCACGAGGTCGAGCAGAAGGCGCAGGTGGTGGGCCTCACGCGCCTCATCCGCCGCAACATCAGGCGCGGCGCGCTCGAGACCGCCGAGGGCACGGCGGAGGTGGAGAGGTTCACCGAGCGTCTCGTCTCGCTCCTCGATACGGTGGATACCCTCGTCTTCTAGGAGGCTCGCATGGCGGCAGATCTGGTACTCAAAAGCACGTGCCTGTTCACCTCCGCCAGCAACGCCAGTTCCCCGGGTGCCGTTGCCATCTCGGGCGACAAGATCTGCGCCGTGGGCTCCTTCGAGCAGATCGAGGCCCTCATAGGCCCCGAAACCCGTGTGCTCGACCTGGGCGATGCGTTCGTATGCCCGGGCTTCCACGACTCGCACCTGCATTTCACGAGCTCGGCCATCGGCCACTCGCGCTTCGCGGTGTTCTGCGAGGGCGCCTCGCGCGAGGAGTGCGCCGATTCGCTCGCAGCCGTTGCGGACGCCCGCCCGCGCGATGAGTTCATGATCGGCTACGGATGGCGCCAGGGCGCCTGGGAGGATATCTCGCTTCCCACCAAGGATGTGCTCGATGCGCGCTGGCCCGACCGCCCCGTGGTGCTGCAGTCGGGCGACTGCCACAACCTGTGGGTCAACTCTGCAGGCCTCGAGAAGCTCGGCCTCACCAAAGACAGCATCCCTCCCGCTGGCGGCATCTATGCGAAGGATGAGAACGGCGAGCTCACGGGCCTTATCCAGGAAACCGCTGCCATGGCGCTCACGCCCGTCACCATGGCGGGACTCTCCGATGACGAGTACCTTGAAGCCGCACGCTCCTTCATCCGCGAGCTCAATGCGCAGGGCATCACGAGCGTCTGCGACATGGCCCTCATGGCGCTACCCGGCATCGAGGATCTGGTGCGCGACCGCCTCTACGAGCGGCTCTACGACGAGGGATCGCTCACGGTGCGCATGAGCCTCTACCCCACCGCGCTCGAGGACCTCACGCGCGCTCGCGAGGTGCGCGACCGCCTTGAGGGCAACGCGTATGTGCGTCTGGGCGGCTTGAAGCAGTTCTTCGACGGCGTCTCGTCCACGCACACCGCCTGGCTGCTCGACGAATACGAGAACCCCTACTTCCCCGGCGACTGCGGGCGCCCCAACACCGACGCCGAGCTCATGCGCCGCATCGTGCTCGGAGCCAACGCCGAGGGCTTCTCGGTGCGCATCCACACCATCGGCGACCGCGCCATCCGCGAGGCGATGGATATCTTCGAGGAGTCCGAGCGCGTGAACGGCAAGCTCGCGCATGGCCATAACGGCCTCGAGCACCTCGAGGGATTCGCACCGGGCGACGTGGAGCGCCTCGCCGGCCTCGACGTGTGCGCCAACGTGCAGCCGCCGCACCTCACGCAGGATCCCCCGCAGTACTACCGCGACCTGGGCGAGAAGCGCGTCCAGCTCATGTGGCCGTTCGCAAGCTACGTTCGCCTCGGCGTGCCCTTCTCGTTTGGCACCGACTCGCCCGTGGTCGACATCAACAGCCGGAACGTCCTCTACGACGCCGTAACGCGCCGCGATGCGGTGACGCGCGAGCCTGCTGAGGGTTGGCTCGTGCACGAGTGCATCTCGGCGGCCGATGCGGTGCGCGCCTATACGTACGGTTCCGCCTACGCCTGCGGACGCGAGCACGAGCTCGGCACGCTCGAGGTGGGCAAGCTCGCCGATATCTGCGTGCTCTCGCACGATATCGTGGGTTCGCCCGAGAAGCCCGTCGACCCCGAGCAGATCCTCTCGACCGAGGTGCTCATGACCATCGTGGGCGGACGCATCGTCTTTGAGGCGTAGGCCGGCCTGGCAACTCGGTTGGCAACTCGGTAGAGAGCGCCTGCTCCGTTTACGATCGGAGTACACCGTTCGCGAACGGAGCAGATAATCCTGCCCATAACCTGCACCGTTCGTAAACGGAGTACACCGTTCGCGAACGGAGCAGCCCTGCACAAGCCGAGAAGAACGTCGGAATGCAGGATCGCGCACGAGCGGCACGCCATAAAAAACGGCCCCGCGCAGGGCGGGGCCGACAGTCGCCATAGGGCAGAGGCGCTTAGTAGTTGAGCGCCTGCTCCTCGAAGTAGCTCTGCGGATGGTTGCAGACCGGGCACACCTTGGGAGCGGTGGCGCCCACATGCAGGTGACCGCAGTTGAGGCACTTCCACACCTTCACGCCCTCGCGGGTGAAGACGTCGCCGGCCTCGACATGCTCGGCGAGCTTGCGATAGCGCTCCTCATGAGCCTTCTCGATGTTGCCGACCATGGTGAACTTGGCGGCGATCTCGGTGAAGCCCTCCTCCTTGGCGGTGGCGGCGAAGCCGGCGTACATGGAGGTCCACTCCTCGTTCTCGCCAGCGGCGGCGTCGAGCAGGTTGGTCAGGGTGTCAGGCACCTCGCCGCCGTGCAGGTACTTGAACCAGAGCTTGGCATGCTCGCGCTCGTTGCCCGAGGTCTCGGTGAAGATATCGGAGATCTGGACATAGCCTTCCTTCTTGGCCTTGCTCGCATAGTAGGCGTACTTGTTGGTTGCCTGGGACTCGCCCGCGAAAGCGAACTCGAGGTTCTTCTTCGTCTGGGAGTTCTCGAAATCGACTGCCATGGATTCTCCTCTCGTCTGTTGGGGTGACTTCCCCTAAGTCACGACTCTATACTACCGTATTCACGCACGCCACAAACCGTTCTCGGCCGTGCAGAATCCCTCTTTCTCAAGCTGCTCCACAATCGCGGAAACCTCATCTGACGAGAGCGCATCGCGTCCGGCGAGAACCTCCTGACGGCTGAGCTCGGCTGCGAGCTCCTCGGTGGAGATGCCCTCCCTGCGCTCGAGCAGCACGCGCACGAGCGCCGCGCGTTTTTGGCGGTTCGACCCCTCGAACCGCGACTGGCGCACATGGGTGCGCGAGCGGCGCGAAGGGTTGGGCAGCGTCTTCTTGAGGTAGGCGCCGTAGTCGAGAAGCGCATAATACCAGCTACGCGGATCGGTAAGGTGGTCTCCCCCATCTGGCGGGCAGGTCGCATCCACCAGCGGGATGAGCTCGCGGTCGGGCACATCCTCCTCGTTGGGGAAGAGCTCGTGGAGAAATACCGCGCGCACGTTGGTCTCGAGATAGACCGCATGGCGGTTGAACGAGAACGCGCGGATGCCCGCAGCCGTGGCGGGTCCTATGCCCGGAAGCGCGCGCAGCGCGGCCTCATCCTCGGGAAACACCCCGCCCGCGGCAGAGACCTCCTGCGCAGCGCGGAGCAGGGCGAGCGCACGGCGGTTATAGCCCATGCCCTGCCACTCCTCGAGCACATCAGCCGTGCTCGCCGCGGCAAGCGCATCGACGGTGGGAAACCGCGAAAGCCAGCGTTGCCAGCGCCCGTCTACACGGCTCACCTGGGTTTGCTGGAGCATGACCTCAGAGAGCCAGATGGCATATGGATCGCGCGTGTTGCGCCATGGCAGGTCGCGGTAGAGCGCGCGGCCCTGTCCGACGACCTTCTCGGCAAAGGAGCTCAGCTGGATTGTAGGTTCATGCACATCCATGCAGACTAGTTTAGCCTGCCGACGGGGTGAGCGGGAAGTCTGTCACGGGCACGGGGATACGACCGTTGATAACGGCGTCTTCCAGCGTGACCGAAGCGAAGTATGCACGCATGATGCGCGTTGCGTTTGCCCAGATAGGGGTGAACGTGGAGATGTCGCTCCCATCCGGTTCGTTCTCATAATCGGAGAAGGCAATCTTGCCCTGGACAACCTCGATGATATCGAGCAGGGAGGTCAAGGTGGGATCGACGGAGAGCTTCATGCCGCCATGCGCACCGCGCACGCTCTCGACAACTCCAGCGCGTGTGAGATCGTGCTGGATGGCACGGGCAAACGAGTACGGTATGCCCTTCGCCTCGGCAACCGCGCGAACGGAGAGGATGCACTCTGGCTGGCGTACCAGCTCGGCAATCATAAGCAATGCGTAATCGGTTTTGCGCGAGATCTCCATCGCTTCCCCCTGCTAAGAGACTTAACTGCAATAACACATACGTTGTATGCTACTCAATTAGACCAATCTGACATATGTCAATGTGCATATATCGACTGATTTTATTCCTAAACGACATGATTTCAGGGCGAACGGTAGTTAAATACTTGAATTTAGGTCAGAAAAAATGCCCCACCTTTGTAAAAATACAAAAATAGGACATTACGTAAATACAAAACTATTTCATCTTGTTCTGTCGGAGACTCTCCAGACGCGCGCGCACCTCTGGGGCAAGACGATCGCCCAGTGTGGAGTGGTGATGCGAGCGGTCAAGTGCCGCGACGGCGACATCATGGTCGACCAATGCGAACTCGCGCGAGATGAGGCTCGACGAGAGGCTCTTCACGGGCACGCCGCCTATGGTTGCCCGCACGGTATTGTCGGAAGTGGCGACCGTGGTATCGCGCCCTTGATGGCGCGCCTCGACGGCGAGCTGCTCTATGACCTCATCGGCATCCTGGCCGGTCTGGGAGAAGATCACGCGCACGCTCCCCGAGCGCAGGTTGGGCCGCTCGGGCGAGAGATTGCCCGCGCCGTCGAATACCACCACGGGATCGTAGCTTCCCTGCGAGAACGCCGCCACATCGGCGAGCAGCGCCTCGCGGGCGCGCAGGAAGGGATCGGCATCCCCCTCGTCGATGAGATGGGCATAGCGGTCGGTGGCGCGGATCACGTTGTATCCGTCGACCACCAACAGCTCGAGGCGCTTAGGCATGCGTGCTCGTCCTTCTCAGCCACTCATAGCAGAAGACCGTGGTGGCCTGGGCCACGTTGAGCGACTCGATACGTCCCTGTTGGGGCAGCTTGGCGAGAAAATCGCACTTCTCGAGCAGCAGCTGCGAGATGCCGGCGCCCTCCGAGCCCATGACCAGGGCGAGACGTCCCTCCACGGGAGCATCCCAGATGCCCTGCTCGGCATGCTCGCTGGCGCCGCACACCCAGAAACCGGCCTTCTTGAGGTCCTCGAGTGCACGGGCGAGGTTGGAGACCTGCGCGATGGGCAGGTGCAGCACGGCGCCGGCGGACGTCTTGTAGGCGCCCACGCCCACGCGTGCGGCACGGGCATTCGCGATGACCACGCCGGCGGCTCCCACGACCTCGGCAGAGCGCACGATGGCGCCGAAGTTGCCCTCATCGGTCACGTGATCGAGCACCACCACGAGGGCATCGCCCTCCCCCGCCGCACGGATAACGTCACCGAGCGCGGCATATTCGAACGGGCGGGTGCGCACCACGATGCCCTGATGGGCGCCGTGGGACGAGAGCGCATCGAGGCGCGCCTTGGTCACGCGCTCGATGGGCACCTCGAGCTCTGCGAGCTCGGCGACAAGGCGCTTGAGCGTGGCATCGCGATCATCGACGTCGGTGATGAAGGCGCTCTTGATGGGAAGCCCGAGCTCGATGGCCTCGGCAACCGCGCGGCGTCCCTCGATGAGGTCGCTCGCGGCAGCGTCGCTGCGCTTCTCGACAGGCTTCTTGGGACGTGCGGGCTTGGAGCGCTCGCCCTTCCAATCCTTCTTGCGCTCGCTCGGATCGGGGAGGTTGCGCGGGACGATCTTGTTCTTGTTGACGCGCTTGCCGTTGCCGCCGCGCACGTCGCGGCCCGGGGTGCGGGACTGGTTCTTCGCCATGGTGCAAACCGCCTATTCCTTGGTGCGCAGACGTGCTCCGGAAGCCGTGTCCTCGACCACGAGGCCGAGGGCCGCGATGCCGTCGCGGATGGCGTCGGCAACGCCCCAGTTCTTCTCGGCACGGGCGGCCTGACGGGCGGCGAGCAGGGCGTCGGCGGCCTCGGAGGCGGAATCGCCCTCGTAGCCGGCCTGCGCGCGGGCAAGGTCGATCAGCTCGGCGGGCAGCTCGTCTTCAGCGTTGGCTTTAGGAAGAACGATGCCCAGCACATCGCAGAGCTCGCAGATCAGGTCTGCGGCGCGCAGCGTGGGCGCGGTGGCGATGGTGTCGCCCGCATCGGCAAGGTACTTGTTGGCAGCGCTGACCAACCCGAAGATGGCGGCAAGGCCGCCGGCGGAGTTGAAGTCATCGTCCATGGCCGAGATGAACTCCGCACGCGTGGCGTCGACAGCGGCGCCGAGGGCGCGGTCGATGTCGGTGAGGATGCCGTCCTGGGTGGCGTTCTCGGAGGCCCAGCGCAGGTTCTTGACGCAGGTGGTGAGGCGCTCGAGCGTGCCCACGGCGCCGTCGAGGCGCTCGAACGAGAAGTCGAGCGGCGCACGGTAGTGGGTCTGCAGCATGAGCAGGCGCACGGCGTCGGCCGGGTACTTGTCGAGGACCTCCTTGAGCGTGTAGAAGTTGCCCAGGCTCTTGGACATCTTGTCGCCCTCCACGCGGAGCATGCCCGTGTGCATCCACACGTTGGCAAGCGGCGCGTGCCAGGCGCACATGGCCTGGGCGGTCTCGTTCTCGTGGTGCGGGAAGATGAGGTCGGAGCCGCCGCCGTGGATGTCGATGGGGGTACCCAGGTAGCGGTGGATCATGGCGCAGCACTCGGTGTGCCAGCCGGGACGCCCCTCGCCCCAGGGGCTGGGCCAGCTGGGCTCGCCGGGC
Organism: uncultured Coriobacteriales bacterium; assembly: GCA_946530775.1. The sequence continues at coordinate 55 of CAMNAH010000008.1, read as the reverse complement.
TTGGCGGCCTTCCAGAGCGCGAAGTCGAAGGGATCGCGCTTCTCGTCGTTGACCT
>CAMNAH010000007.1 GCA_946530775.1 uncultured Coriobacteriales bacterium | reverse complement strand
ATCATGGACCCCGAGAAGCTCAACTGGGTGCAGCAGCAGTACCTCATGGCCATGACCGACGAGCAGTTCGCCGATGAGATCCTCATCCCCGAGCTCCATCGTGCCGAGCTCGAGGGCATGGACGAGGAGGGCAGCTGCAGCCACGACGCGGCCTGGTTCGACCTGCTCGCCTCGGTGCTGAAGCCCCGCGTGACGCTGGGCAGCGACGTGATCGCCCAGACCGGCTACCTCTATGCGGCCGACGACGAGCTCGAGTACGACGAGAAGGCCGTGGCCAAGTGGCTCGGCAAGGCCGGCGCCGCAGATGCGCTGCATGCCGCCGCCGATGCGCTCGCGGCCATCCCCGAGGACAGCTGGACCCCCGCCGCCATCGAGGCCGCCCTCGACCCGCTGCCCGAGCAGCTCTCCATGGGCAAGGGCAAGGTCTTCCAGCCCGTGCGCGTAGCCGTGGTGGGCAGCGCCGCCTCCCCCGGCATCGGCGAGACGCTCGCGCTTGCCGGTCGCGACCACGTGCTCGCACGCATCGAGCGCGCACTCCCGCTCTGCGCCGAGTAGATCGTTTCCACGCAACATCGAGGGACCGTCGGGCTATCCCGGCGGTCCTTTTTAGGATGGGAGGATTCCATGGCCATTTCGGCTTTCGAGGTGCTCGGACCCATTATGGTGGGCCCGTCGAGCTCGCATACGGCAGGCGCGCTCCGCATCGCCCGCGTCGCCCGGATGCTCGCCCCGCAGCCGCTCGCGCACGTGGAATTCGTCCTGTTCAACTCCTTCTCGCGCACGCATAGCGGCCACGGCACCGACCGTGCGCTCGTCGCCGGCATCCTCGGCCTCGAGACCGATGATGAACGCGTGCGCAACTCGTTCGAGCTTGCCGCCCAAGCAGGGCTCTCCTTCGAGATGATCGAGGGCGGCGAGGATAGCAGCATGCATCCCAACACGGTCCTCGTCCGCATGCGCCCCGCCGAGGGAACCCCGGTCGAGGTTGCCGGCGAGTCGGTGGGAGGCGGCCGTATCCGCATCAGCTCCATCGACGGCGTGCCCGTGAGCATCACCGGCGAGCTGCCCACCGTGTTCGTGGCGCACCGCGACAAGCCCGGCGTGCTCGCGGCCCTCACCCGCACGCTCAGCGCGCGCGGACTTAACATCGCCACCATGCGCACCTTCCGCGCCGAGCGCGGCGGTGCGGCCTACACCATCTTCGAGGCGGACGAGCAGATCGGCGAGAACCTCATCGCCGAGGTGAGGCGCCTCGGACATGTGGAGTTCGCTTCGGCGGTGAACGTGGGCGGCAGCTCCGTTCAGGATACCGGCGAGACCGCGCTGCTCTTCTCATCCGCAGCGCAGCTCGAGGGGCTCTGCAGCCGCTACGGCCTTTCCATAGGCCAGCTCATGCGGGCGCGTGAGGCCGATCTCGTGGGCGAGCGCGCGATAGCCGATGCACGCATGGATCGCGTGCTCGAGGTCATGCACGAGGAGATCTGCGACACGCTGAGCTACCCCGCGCCGTCCCTCGGGGGCTTCCTCGACGGGCAGGCGCATGCCGTCGCCTCGTCATCGAGCAGACTCGCTGCCGCGCTGATGGGAGACACGCTCACGCGGGCCGTGGCCTATGCCATGGCGGTGATCGAGCGCTCGGCCACAATGGGCGTCATCGTGGCGGCGCCCACGGCGGGATCCGCCGGCGTGGTGCCCGGAGCGGTTATCGCCTGCGGAGAGGCGCTCGGAGCCTCCAATCCGGCGCTTGCGCGCTCCCTCTGGAACGCGGCGGCCATAGGCGCGCTCATCTCAGAGAACGCCACCGTCTCGGGCGCCGAGGGAGGCTGCCAGGCCGAGGTGGGCGCTGCATCGGCTATGGCGGCGAGCGCCCTTGTCGAGCTCATGGGCGGAGACGTGCGCCAGTGCATGGACGCTGCCTCGATCGCCCTGGGAAACCTCCTCGGGCTGGTCTGCGACCCCGCGCGCGGCATGGTGGAGTATCCCTGCCAGAACCGCAACGCCATCGGCGCGGCGGCGGCCTTCTCGGCGGCGCAGCTGGCGCTTTCGGGCGTCACCTGCCCTGTTCCCCTGGATGAGGCGATCGATGCCATGGCCAAGGTGGGACGCGCCCTGCCCGAGAGCCTGCGCGAGACGGCCCAGGGCGGCCTTGCGGCCTGTCCGAGCGTGTGCGCGGGTTGCAGCGGCTGCGCGTAAGGACAGCGGTAACGGAATCCAGTTTTGTCTGGCTGAAATAACAAGCACTTTGGCGCACCTATTCGGGCTCCGTTTTTCGGAGCCCGAATAATCTTGCTGAAATGTATGTTATGTTCGGCCGAGACCAGCTAAGAGCGCGGCGCTCCCCTACTTGCGCCTGTCGGCTCCCCAGAAGCAGCACGAGACCATGCCCGGGCCCACGTGGCAGCCGATGGTGGGGCCGATGGTGGAGCGCAGCACGGTGATGCCCGGATACTTGGCCTTGAGCTCGTCGGCGAGCGCGTCGCCGTCCTTGGGGCAGTCGGCATCGCCTATGGCCACGATGGCGCCGTTCTCGGGATCGATGTGATTCTTGACGTAGAACTTCGCGAGCTTCGAGAGGCCCTTCTTGCGGCCGTGCGCGGCGCCCGAAAGACCGAGCTTGCCCTCGAGGTCGAAGTTGAGCAGCGGCTTCACGTGAAGGGCGTCTCCCGCAACGGCAACCGACTTGGGAACGCGGCCACCGCGATGCAGGGCGTCGAGAGAATCGACCATGAAGATGGTCTGCGCGTTCCAACGCGCCTCAAGCGCCCATTCGTAGATCTCGCGGGCGGAGGCGCCGGCATCGCGCTTGCGACAGGCCTCGTGCACGAGCAGATGCATGGGCGTGGAGGCGATGAGGGTGTCGATGATGAAGATCTTCTCGCGCAGCTCGGGCTTTTCCTCGCAGAGGCGGTCGAACGCCGCCATAGCGCCGTTGTAGCCGCCCGAGATGCCCGTGGAGATGCAGAAGAGCACGGCCTCCTCGTCCTCGCCCACGCTGTTGAAGAGCTCCTCGAACTCGAGCTGGGAGGGCTGCGAGGTCATGAGCTCCGCACCAGAGGCGATGGCGTTGTAGAACGCATGCGGGGTCACGCTGGCGAAGAGGTCGTCGTCACCCGAGAAGCCGCCACGGGCATCGGTGTAGTGGAACGGCACGACGCGCACGCCCTCCACCTTTGCCTGGAAGCTGGAGAAGTCGAAGGTGGAGTCGCTCATGATGACGCAGGTGGGCATGGGATGATCCTCTCGCTCGGACTATGCAGCGAGTAAGGATAGCGCAACTTCGCCCCTGCGACCTTGCCGAATTCTCTTTAGCCTGACAGGTACGCCCTTTACGCCAAGGAATCGATGAGGCCGAGCAGGTTGAGGTAGAACCCGCGGACGTCGTGCTTATGCATGAGCCCGCCCTTAAGCCACATGTGGTCGCCCTCGAGGGTGGGGACCACATTCCAGAGGCCGGGCTCGATGTCCTTGCGATCGAAGGGCTTTGAGGGCGCGCCGAGCGGCGCCTTCTCGGAGATGGTGTTGACCAGGCCGTCGTTCTCGCACCAGGAGGTGTCGATCTCGGTGCCGCCCGCGGTCGTTCCCGTGTAGGCCCCAATTTGGAAGGAGCGGCGCAGGAACAGGGGCTCCGTCTGGTGCTTGGCGATATGGGTCCCGCTGGGCAGCGCGACCGTCGTGGAGCAGGGAACCGAGATGTAGTACACGTGCGGCAGCGTCGAGATGCGCTCGTTGAGCTCGAGAGCGCGATCCACGTGCATGTCGTATGCGGCGTAGTCGCGCGGATCGCGGCCATCCGGTTTCACACGCAGGCCCCGCTCCATCATGATGGCGGCAAGCTTGCCCACAAAGGGGGTTTCGACGGCCTTGGGGTTGAAGGACGGATCCTCGAACAGGTCGTAGGCGGTTGTGCCGTTCAGCGGCGCGGACAGCGCGACGAGCGTGTGGATGCGCCCCGCCATGCCTCCCGCGAAGAGCGGGGACAGGTCGGCGGCATCGGTTGCAGCGCGCTCGGCCTCGTCGCCGTTGGCGAGAAGTTCCGAGAGGAGCCGCACCGTCGCGCCGCCGAAGGAATGGCCGAGCAAAACCAGGCGCGTGTCGTCGTTCCATGCGGGGATGAGCGGATCGCCCGCGAAGTCGCGGCCGAAGCGGTCGTGGCCCATGACCTCGGCGTGGGCCTTGCCATAATCGACCCGCGTGCCCGCGATCTGCGCATAGAGCTCGCAGGCGCGGTCCCAAGCGCTGCCGAAGGGCGCCACCGAGGCCGCATAGCAGTCGAAGCCCTGCTCGCGCAGGTGGGCCATGAGGTCGCTTCCGCGCATGCCCCAGTACGGCATGCGGGCGTTCTGCTTGTCGTAGCGTCCCCAACCGGCGAGGCCGTGCACGAAGATGTAGGTGAGCTTGCCCATGCGTTCACCCCCGATAGCTCTGTTGCAATTAACGCACTTAAGCATAGGTCAATCGCGCAGGGTGCGCGGTCTCTTTCGGCAAGCGTTGCGCGTTGGCACCCTGCTCTCGGCTTAGACAAGGCAGCTCGTTGGACGAGCCACACAAAGAGATAGCTTGGTGTGGCTGATTTAGAAAACCGCAGCTAGTTCGATTGTTAAGTCGTTTCTCGAGCGTTTAGTGTGGCTAGCCCAGGAGGTTGGAAGGTTGAATCCGCCTTGCAAACGAAAACCCGCCCAACCTGATAGAAAACGCTCCTGTTGAAGATGAAAAGAAGGCTACGCTTGTATATGAGCGAGGCAACGAGCACGGAAACGGGATGTCGTTGCCCCGCTGATGAATCTGCAATCTTTGAAGGCGCACTACGGAAGAGACCACATGCGAGAAAGATCAAGCAGCAAGCGCTTCTCTGTAGCGTTTCCGAAAAGCCTGTCTCGGGCAGCGTTCGCGTTTTGCGCGTTCATTCTGCTGATCCCCCTCGCCTTCACGCTGTTCCAGGGTGAGCGGAATCCGGCCATGTACGTGTGTTTTCTGCTGTTCGACCTCCCCTTTCTATTCTGTGGCATTTGGGCCAGGAACTACCGGATCGACGTAGACGGCGATCGGATCTGCGTCCGGCGATGGAACGGCACGCGGTATTCCTTCGAGGCCTCGGAGATCGAAGCGGTGGTCCACAGAGTCAACCACACCGCTATGGGAATGAGCGAAGCTATCAGGATAAAAGCGAAGCGGCGCAAGGCGTCCGCCGAGACGCTTATGGAGGGCTTCGAGCAGATGAAAGCCTATATTCAGGAACGTGTCCCCGAGGATCGGGTCCGGGTAATAGAAAAGGTATTCGTAAAGCAGTCCTGAGGCGGAGACGATCGCGGCGTCGTCTCTGTTGAATCTACCTTGCAAGCGCTAGCTGCATTCAGCTTCCTGATTGCCTTCGCCGTAGAAGCTCTCGGTAGCATCGTCCCGCTTAATAAAAGCCCAAAAGTCGCTGTTATCCGTGACAACGGCGACGTCCGTATTCGGCTCGAGGCGAAAACAGTTGTAATAGCCCGTATATCCGAACAGCTTCTCTTCTCCGTCTTCGATATACGCGCCCTCTGCCTGCTGTTCTATGACGTATTTGATCGTGACGGTTGTGCAGAACAATTCTTCCGGAAGCGTACTTCTCAAAAGCTCGGCATTGTAGCTCGCCTCTGCTTTCTCGGACCGTCTTCTATAGAAATAGAGGTACAGCACTACGAATGCAGCGCAAAAAAGGATGAGCAGGGTCATGGATATGACCGTGACGAGTTCGGGATGCGATCTTCCGAACGGCGAATAGGCCAGGACCCCTGAAATTACAACGCTCATAATGCCGGGAATGAAAAAGATCGCCACCCGCTTTGTATCCAGCTCCCATTTTGTCTGAAACATCACGAGTTCAGGATGCTCTAAAAGAACCTGTCGCTCTTCGTTGGTTACCCGTCTCATCGTCAGTTGAATCCACCTTACAAACGTTAGCCGCATTCAGCCAGACTGCGTGACTTTAATGTACCGCAGTCTCGGCGAGAGGTTGTTCCGTCTCGCAGCACGTTTACCTGCACATTTGTAAAGTCCCGCAGTTTTGCTGCCCCGAGAACTGCGGGACTTTTATTTACCGCAGTTTTGAGTGCAGGTTGAGTTGTGAGGTGCAGCTTTGCTCGATAAACCAAAACAGGCTGCCGAAGCAGCCTGCGAAAATTTGGTAGCCCGTGCGGGATTCGAACCCGCGATCTCCGCCTTGAGAGGGCGATGTCCTAAACCGCTAGACGAACGGGCCATACACTGTGCGCCGGGCGGACATTGGCTGGGATGGAGAGAGTCGAACTCCCGTTGACGGAACCAGAATCCGCTGTCCTACCACTAGACGACATCCCAAGATGTCTGCCGTGCGCGAGAACATAGAATACCGTAACGTCCGACCGATTGCAAGCGAGAATTGAAAAAGTTTGTATCTCAATTCTCGACCGGACGCTACGGCATCCGGCAGGTGCCTACTTTCCAGACTCCTGCTTGATCTTATCGAGGATGTACTGGTCAACGGGATTCACGCCGCCCACGACATCGCGCAGTGCCTTGTCCTTGACCACCATGGGGTCGGGATACTCAACCTTGGTCTCGACCTCGACGGGCTCCTTCTCGAATTCCTTCTCGTCCATGACGTCTTCCTTTCCGATAAGGGCCTTTTGCTCTACTCGTTATACCCCGATGCCCAGAGCGCTGTCTCACGCACATGGAATCTGCATGTTCGAATTATGGGATATCAGCCGCGGTACTCGGCGGCGAAGCGGCCGAGCAGGTCGGATGAGTTCACCAAAAAGAGGCCGAGCCGCTCCGTGAGGCGCTCGGGCGTCTCGCGCATGCCGTCGTCGATCCAGATGCGGATGATCTCGAGCAGGCCCGCCGTGTAGAAGCGCGCGATGAGGGCGCGGTCCTGCGGCGCGATGCCCAGGCCCACGGACCCCTCCTCCACCGCGCGCATGATGTGGATGCCCATCTCCTGCTTGAGCAGGTCATCGAGGCTGCGGCTCATCTCGCTGTAACGCGCGATCTTCTCGACAAGAGCGCGTTTCTCATACACGCGCTCTAGGATGGCCTGCATGCGGGCCATGGCTCCTGCGAAGGTACCCTCGCTCTTGACGGGCTTCACGGCCTTGAGGAACTCCTGGTGCAGTGTCCATGCCACAAGGTCATCGAGGGTCTGGAAATGATAGTAGAAGGTCTGGCGCGAGAGCCCGCATGCGCGAGCAAGCGACGAGACCGTGATCTGCTCGAGCGGCATCGCATCGATCATCTCGAGCAGGGTGCTCGAGAGCAGGAGCTTCTTGTAGTCAGCTTTGGGCATGGCGCGAACCGTCCCATCTGTAGGCGGCATCCCTTTAGGTAATTGTTCCCGTAGCACCGGACATCTTTACACTGATATGACACTTAGGCGTATCTGTAAGGATAAACGCCACCGTACGGTGATGAATCGCGCACGCAGTATTGGGTATCATCAAGCAGTGAACCATTCATTTGGAGGCAGCGCGTGATCGAACCCGCACAGGAAGTTGCCGCGCACGCGGCCGATATCCTCTCCTCGCACCTGTTCGAGCGCGAGAAGGAGTTCATCCAGCATGGCGCGACCACCGTGTGGGAGCATTCCGTCTCGGTGGCGAACACCTGCGCGCACGTCGCGCATGCGCTGCCGCTGCGCCTTAAGGTGAGGCCGCTTTTGCGGGCGGCGCTTCTCCACGATTACTTCCTCTACGACTGGCACGACCGTGCCTCCGCGATGCCGCGCCATGCCACGCATCACGGCCGCTACGCCCGGGCCAACGCCGAGCGCGACTTCGCGATCACCGAGCACGAGGGCGATATCATCCAGAGCCACATGTTCCCGCTCGAGGGCCTGCCCGCCACGCGCGAGGCATGGGTGCTCACGCTGGTCGACAAGGGCGTCTCGCTCAAGGAGACGCTTGCCGGCCTGCTCGGAAAGCTGAGGCGTCGCCGTGGATAGGCTCGCCGTGCTCATAGCCTCGTTTGCCGTCTACTCGTGCGCGGGATGGCTCTTCGAGAGCATCCTCTGCTCGGTCTCGGAGCACCGCGTCATCAACCGCGGCTTTCTGAACGGGCCCATCTGCCCCATCTACGGGGCCGGCGCGATGGCCGCGGTCATTCTCCTCGGCGGCATCGACACCATCCCCTCGCTCTTCGGATACGGGGCGCTCGCCTGCAGCGTGCTCGAATACTCGACCTCGGTGGTCATGGAGAAGATCTACCATGCGCGCTGGTGGGACTACTCCGACCGCTTCCTCAACCTCAACGGGCGCATCTGCATGCCCGCGACGGTGCTGTTCGGGTTCTTCGTCGTGCTCGTGGTGCGCGTGCTGCAACCCGCGCTCGAGACGCTCTTCGCGTGGATGGATCCGCGCGTGCTTGCCGGCCTCTGCGGCATCTTCCTCGTGCTCTTCGCCATCGATCTGCTCATCACGAACATCGGCCTCTCGCAGTTCCGCGACAAGATCGACGCCTACTGCGACCAGCTCACCGTGCAGGCGCAGGGCGTCTACGCCGAGCTCACCGAGGGCGACAACATGGTCGCCGAGGGCTACCAGCGCATCAAGCAGAGCCCAGTGGGCCACGCCTACGTGCGGCTGCGCGAGCTCATGCCCGGACCCGTGGCCATCGAGGACATAGGCCACAGCCTCGCCACGTCGTTCTCCGCCGCTCTGAACGACCAGGAGCGCCGCGTCATGGACGCCTTCCCGCGTATGCGCGTCCAAGCGCCGAAGCTCCCCAGCATGGACAGGGTGCGGGCGCTCGCCGAGTCGGTGGCCGAGACCGCGCACGACGCCCTCATGAGCCTCGAGGACCGCTAGGACCTGCTCAGCGCAGCTTGTCGATGTTCTTCAACAGCTCAGATGAATTGACGAAGAAGAGCGCGAGGCGCTCGGCGAGGCGCTCCGGGCTCTCGCGCATGCCGTCATCAATCCAAATCCGCACGATCTCGACGATGCCCGCCGTGTAGAAGCGCGCGATGAGGGCGCGGTCGGATGGCGCGATGTCGAGCCCCGTGGAGATCTCCTCGACGATGCGCATCACGTGTATGCCCATCTCCTGCTTCAACAGGTCGTCGAGGCCCACGTTGCTGCGCAAGGACGAGATGCGCTCCACAAGCGTGCGGTTCTCGAAGATGCGCTCCAAGATGGCTTGCAGCTCCGCTTTCCAGCCGTCCGCACGGACGGGGCGCACCGTGCGCATGAGCTCGTAGTGGAGCGTCCAGGCGTACAGCTCGTGGAGGCTCTTGAAGTGGTAGTAGAACGATTGACGGGACAGCCCGCAGTCCTTGGCGAGCGCGGATACGCTGATAGGCTCATCGGGACGATTGGCCAAGCGCACGAGCAGCGCCTTGGCGAGCGTTTCTTTGCGATCGTCTGATTTCGCCATGCCGTCATCCTCACGAACCATGAGCCTACTGCTTGATCCGTCGTATATTGTCGCGCACGCGCCGATAAAAGGGTACACGAAATGACAGGGCGGAACCCGTGTCAAAAGGGATGAGATTTTTGACACTGTCGAAAAACTGACATGACGGTGCCAAAGCCCTGTCAAGCGCAAAAGTGGGCCGTGAAATGCCGAAACATCGTGCGGATACCATCCTCTGGGTACGATACGAACGCTGATTTGAAAGGAGCAATCGAATGGACAGGATGCCTATCGAGCGCGATGAGCACTTCATCGTGGCACGTGATCTGGGCGTCAACACGGTTCGCATCAAAAGCTTCTCGCACGTCGACCTCGACCTCGCCTCGGGACGCGCCCATGCCGTGTGCGCCGAGCATCACGGCGGGAAGACGGAGCTTCTGCTCACGCTTGCCGGGCGCATGCACCGCACCGAGGGAACCCTAACGGTAGCGGGCATCGACGCCACGGCGCTCTCACGGCTCAAACGCGTGCGCGCCATCGCGGGCCTCGCGTTCTTCGAGCGCGTGAACGAGGTGGAGCAGAACCTGCGCACCTCGACCGTGGTGTCGGCGGAGCTCAGCCTTGCGGGAAAACCTGCCGGCCGCGCGGAGGCGAATGCGTTCCTCGGTGCATGGGGCCTTGGGGAGCTTGCGGACAAGACCGTGAGCGAGCTTGCCGCCTACGACTACGACCTGCTGGGCATCGCGCTCGGCATGGCAGGCGATCCGGCGCTGCTGGTCGTCGACGACATCGAGACCGACCTCACCGAGCACCAATCGCGCAAGCTCGCGGAGCTTCTGTGCGACCTCGCGCACGACACGGGCACCACCGTGGTGTGCGGCGTAACCGATTACGATCTCGCGTCGTGCTTCGACGATGCCGTCTGCATCACCGAGGACGCCCGCGCGCAGCGCGCAGCCTTCGAGGAGAAGCATGCGCTCAAGGAGGCGGTCTGATATGAAGAACCCGCTGAGGGGGCTGCGATACGCCCTGCTCGATTTCCACTCCGCCCGCGGCAACACGGGCCTCAAGATCGCCATGCTGGGCATCGCGCTCATCCCGCTCATCTACGGCGCCCTGTACCTCATGGCGTTCTACGACCCCTACGGCAGGCTCGACACGCTGCCCGTGGCCGTGGTGAACGAGGACGCGTCGGTGACGCGCAGCAACGGCGACGAGATCCACGCGGGCGACGATCTCGAGGATAAGCTCAGAGATTCCGATGCCCTATCCTGGCAGTTCGTCGACGACCTCGACGCGGCCCAGGCCGGGCTCGAGGACGGCACCTACTACGGCATCGTCGTCGTGCCCGAGGATTTCTCCGCGGACATCGCGTCAGCCGATTCCGATGCCCCGCAGCAGGCGCACCTCGAGCTTATCGTGAACGATGCGAACAACTACCTTTCCTCCATCCTGGGAGCGTCGGTGATGCGCGTCGTGACCTCCGAGACCAACTACGCCATCGGCGAGAACTACTATCTGCAGATCTTCGACTCCATCGACGAGACGGGCGCATCGCTCCAGACGGCTGCAGACGGCGCCGCCGAGCTGCGGGACGGCGTTGCAGATGCCCGCGAGGGCTCGCAGCGGCTCGCAGACGGCATCGCGACCGCCGGCAACGGCGCGGGCGCGCTCGAATCGGGCATCTCGGATGCCCGCAGCGGAGCAGGACAGCTCCTCGCGGGCACGCAGCAGCTTGCGGCAGGCGCCCAGTCCGCCCAGAGCGGCGCATCGAGCCTCGAGAACGGCCTCGGGCAGCTCTCGGAAGGCTCCATGCAGCTTCAGAACGGCCTCCAGGCTGCCCAAAGCGGCTCGCAATCGCTGGCCGACGGCCTCGGGCAGCTCTCGACGGGATCGACCCAGCTGGTAAACGGCCTGGGCGGCGTTGCCCAGGGAGCATCGAACCTCGATAGCGGCCTCGAAGCGCTCGAATCGGGCAGCGCGCAGGTCGCTGCCGGAGCGCAGCAGCTTGTGAGCGCGCTCGATGCCAAGGCCTCTTCGGGCGAGCTCGCCCAGCTATCCGGTGGAGCGCAGCAGGTAGCAGGCGGGCTGGACCAGCTCGCAGGCGGCCTTTCCAATCTCGATGGCGCCGCGCAGCAGGCCTCCGGTTGCGCCGAATCCGTCTACACCGCCCTTTCGAGCCTCCAGCCCGGCGATGACGGCAAATACACCATCGACGCCGTCCAGATGCAGGCCATCCTCCAGGGTGCCTATGGCGCCAAGCGGTACACGGAGGACATCGCGGGCGGCCTTTCCGATGCATCCGGGAGCATGTCTGAGCTGGTCGCCGGAGCCCATTCCGTCTCGGACGGCGTATCGCAGCTCACGGGATCGCTCGGTGCGGGCGGCGCGCTCTACGATGCGGCGAGCCAGCTCTCCGCAGGCGCGGGTCAGGTCTCCCAAGGTGCCGCGGACGCTCACGCGGGGTCGACATCCCTCGTCGCGGGCATCGGCCAGGTTCAAGCTGGAGCCGGATCGCTCGACCAGGGCATCTCGTCTGCCGCCGCCGGAGCGGGCGGCCTTGCGACGGGCGTATCGAGCGCTTACCAGGGATCCGCGCAGCTCTCCGCTGGAATCTCGAGCGCCCAGAGCGGCGCCGGCGAGCTGAGCGGCGGTCTCGCCCGGCTTTCGGGCGGCCTTTCGAGCGGCGTTTCCGGAACACAGCAGCTCTCGAACGGCATGGATGCGCTCCTTGCAGGCTCCGACAGCCTGGTGAGCGGCATGGCGCAGCTCCAGAGCGGCTCCTCCGAGCTTGCAGACGGCCTCGGAAAGGCCGAAGGCGGCGCTGGCGAGCTCGCAGACGGCCTTGCGGACGGCGTTGCCGACGTGCAGGAGGCTGTTGAGGGCAGCGACGTGCGCGCGACCATGATGAGCGAGCCCGTCGCCCTCGAGGAGACGCACTTCACCACCGTCGACAACTACGGTTCGGGTTTCGCGCCGTACTTCATCGCCCTCGGCCTGTGGGTTGGATCGCTCGTGATGACCTTCATCTTCAAGCCGTTCAACGAGCGCCTCATCATGGGCGGAGCGAGCCCCGTGGTGGCCGCGTTCGCCGGTCTCGCCCCGTGGCTCATCCTGGGCACCGTGCAGGCGATCCTGCTTGCAGCAACCATCCAGTTCGCCTGCAAGATCTCCGTTGCTCACGCCCTGCCCTACTACCTCATCGCCATTCTGGCAAGCTATGTGTTCTGCGCCACAATCCAGGCGATCATCGCCATCTTCGACTTCCCGGGCAAGTTCCTCGCCGTGGTCCTGCTCATGCTGCAGCTCACAACCGCCGCAGGGACCTTCCCCATCGAGACCGAGTTCAAGATCTTCCAGATCATGAGCCCGTACCTTCCCATGACCTATGTGGTGAGGGCGCTGCGCCAGGCTATGGCGGGAGCGGACGTCTCGCTTATCGCCCCGTCGGTCGCCGCGCTGTTCGCGTTCCTCGCGGGTGCATTCTGCCTGAGCTGCCTGGTGGCGCGCAGGAAGCGCCTGGTCACGATGATGGATCTCCATCCGCTCGTCGACCTGTAAGCACGGTCATCACCAGAGCGCGAACCAAGCCGGCGCGGATCATCTCCGCGCCGGCTTTTCTGACAGGGTGACAGGTCTGCTGTCAGGTTTCCTAACAAGGAAAGCCGTCAATCGAGCCTGAGCAGCTCGAGCAGGGCGTCGCGCGTATTGGGCACGCCGTCCTCGACGACCGCGGAGAGCAAACCCTGCAGCACGGCGCCCACGCCCGGCCCCGGCGCAAGTCCGCGCTCGCGGATCACGTCTCCCCCGTTCACGGCAAGGTCGCGCACCGAGAGGGGCGCCTTCGCGTGCACCTCGCGGCGCAGCGCCGCCGAAACCCCATCCAGCTCCGAGCAGTAGCTCCAGCAGTGCGGCGCCTTGCCCAGGGCGTCGGCGCGCTTGAGGTCCAGAAGCTCGAAGGCGAGCGCCTCCCCCCTGCCCAGGCAGAGCTCCTCGCAGCGCATGAGCGTGCGGCGGATGGAGCGGGTCTTCTCGGTGACGGGATAATCGTGCAGCTTGATAAGGGCGCACGCCTCGCGGAGCACCTCGGTGGGAATGGCCATGCGGCGCATGACATCGCGCGCGATCTCGGCGCTGAGCTCGGGATGCCCGAAAAAGTGCCCGTAGCCCGCGACGTCCTCGCTATAGGCTGCCGGCTTGGCAACGTCATGCAGGAGCGCCGCCCAGCGCATGGCCTCGTTCGCGCAACCCGCCGTGACGATCTCCATGCCGCGGACAACGCCCACCGTATGCAGATAGGCATCGCGGTTGTGGTAGCGGCTGTTCTGGGCAAAGTCCACGAGCGGCACAAGCTCGGGGATGGCGGCAACCATGACATCGCGCTCGGCCTCGAGCGCCCAAGCCATGCGCCCCGTGGCGAAGACGCCCGAGAGCTCCTGGCCGATGCGCTCATGCGCGATGAGCGCAAGGCGCGGGGCGAACTCCGCGAGCGCAGCATGGGTCTCCGGCTCCACCGCAAACCCGTACCGGGCGGCGAAGCGCACCGCCCGCAGCACCCGCAGGGCATCCTCGTCGAAGCGCGCGCGGGCATCTCCCACCGCACGGACAAGCCCCGCGGCAAGGTCCTCGGCGCCGCCGTACGGGTCGAGCAGGCCGCGCACGGGGTGGTAGGCCATGGCGTTGATGGTGAAGTCGCGGCGCGCGAGATCCTCGCGCACATCGGCGACGAAGCGCACGCTATCGGGATGGCGCGCGTCGGAATAGGCCCCGTCCACGCGATACGTGGTGACCTCGACGGGGCGCCCGTCGCTCACGGCCGTCACGGTGCCGTGCTGCGTTCCCGTCTCGTGGACGGCAAGGCCCGCAGCGCGCAGCCCCCGCTCGGCATCGCGCCAGTGGGCGGAGCTGCACACATCCACGTCGTGCGAGGCCGATCCCAGCAGCGCATCGCGCACCCAACCGCCCACGACCCACGCCTCGAACCCGGCGCCCTCGAGGGCGTCGAGCACGCGCGCGGCATAGGCGGGCAGCTCTGGAATGCGTTCTCTCATGGGAGTCCTTCTCGCAGGTCCAACTATTCGAGTATAGCGTGCTATGCTCGAATGCGTTCGAAACCGCACGCAGATTGGAGCATGCAATGGACGATATGATCAGCATCACCGCCGAGGACAGGGCGGCATCCCGCGAGGCGTTTCTCGCAGAGCGCGCCAACATCGTGGCCAAGAACGCCGCCACCGCGCAGGGCCTGCGCGAGGTCGCGCGCGTGCCCGAGGCGCTGGCCGCCAACGCCATCGGCGCCTTCGACATCGAGGTCTCACAGGGCGAGCGCACCAACCAGGAGCGCAGCGGCCGCTGCTGGATGTTCGCGAGCCTGAACACCTTCCGGTACCGCATCATCAAGAAGTACAACCTCAAGACCTTCGAGCTCTCCCAGGCCTATCCCCTCTTCTTCGACAAGCTCGAGAAG
>CAMNAH010000006.1 GCA_946530775.1 uncultured Coriobacteriales bacterium | reverse complement strand
TCGCCTGCTGCAGGCGCCTCGTCGGCGATCTCAGCAGCGGTGCCCACGGGCTTTGCAGCGAGTGCATGCTCGATCAGAGCCTCTGCTGCTTCCTGGGTGAGGCACTTCGAGACACCCGTGGAGACCATGGGCTTGCCAGCGAAGCGCTCGGCGTTGACGTCCTTGTCGGCGGCAACGACCACGGCCTTGGCCTCCCTGATCTCCTGCGGGGTGAGCTCGTTCTCAACACCCACCTGTCCGTGGGTCTCCACCTTGATGGTGAGCCCCTTGGCCTCAGCCGCCATTTCCAGCGCCTTCTTGGCCATGAACGTGTGCGCGATGCCCGTTGGACATCCGGTTGCGGCAATAATGTCGTAAGCCATATCGCACCCCTTTCCTTGTGTGGCGCCTTGTTCTAAGACGCCAGCTACCTATATGCACACGGCTCCGCCAGTCCCCGATAACGGGCTCTTGAAAACCGTTGATGCCGTTGTCGCCGTTGGGCGGCAGCTCGCGATTACACGATCCTTGTGATCGAAACCTGCCTTTCAAGCTTGTCGACCAATGCGAAATCACCGAGGCCTGCGCACATAGCGGTGTTTGCCCCGGTGGCCATGGAGCGGGTGAGCGCGGCCTCCGCGCCAGCTCCATCCAGGAAAAGCGACAGGAACGCGCCGAGCGAGGCGTCGCCCGCGCAGGTGGCGGAGAGCACCTCTACCTTGGGGGCGGTGGCGCGCCACACATGCTCGCCGTCTGCGAAGAAGGCGCCCTTTCCGCCCATGGTGAGCAGCACGTTGCGCGCGCCGCGGGAGACAATCTGATCGAGCGCGTCGGGGATGTCCTTCTCGTCCGCGACGTCGATGCCGAAGATCTGCGAGAGCTCCTCATCGTTGGGCTTGATGAGCAGCGGTCCGCGCTCGATGAGATGGGCGAGGCACGGATGGGAGATATCGAGCACGAAGGATGCGCCGCGCTCCTCGAGCACGTCGATGATCTCGTCGTAGTAGCTCGGCTCGATCATGGGCGAGAGCGAGCCCGAGATCACCAGCACCTCGAGGTCGGGGAGGGTGCGGAGCAGCTCGAGCATCTCCAGCTGCTGCGCGCGGGGCACAGGACAGCCCGAGTTGGGCAGCTTGTACTCGTCGCCCGATCCGTCGGTGAGCGAGATGAACGTGTTGATGCGCGTGATGCCATCGACCCAGATGGGCTCCACCGCGAAGCCCCGCTTGCGCGACTCGTCCACGATGTAGGTGCCCGAGAAGCCTCCGAAGAAGCCGAGGATGGTCGATGGTACGCCGAAGTGCCCCAGCGTGAAGGTGACGTTCAGGCCCTTGCCGTTGGGCGTGTAGACGGGGTCGGACGTGCGCGACACGCGGTTGGGCACGAGCTTGGCGCACGAGACGTTGAGGTCGATGGCGGGATTGGTGGTAAGCGTGTAGATCATAGCGCGCCGCCTATGCCCTATTGGTCGAGCCAAGGTTATCCATGTGGCTCGCGACCACGGCAATGATCTCATCCATGCCGCGCGCGGCGGGCTTCTTGGGGTCGAAGCACTCGGGGTTCTCGGCCATATAGCCCATAAACCCGCGCGTATAGGCCTGGCGGAGCTCGGTGGCGTAGTTGACCTTGCAGATGCCGTTGGCGATCGCCTCGGCTACCTGCTCATCGGGCACGCCGGAGGTGCCGTGGAGCACGAGAGGCACATCGACGCGCTCCCTGATTGCCTTGAGCACATCCTGCTCGATGTGGGGGATGCCCTTGTAGACGCCGTGCGCCGTGCCCACGCCCACTGCGAGCGAGGTGCAGCCGGTGCGCGCTACGAACTCCTCGGCCTCATCGGGGTCGGTATAGGGGTTCTCGCCCTCGACCGAAGGGCCATCGTCCTCTTTGCCGCCCACCTTGCCCAGCTCGGCCTCGACGGGAATGCCGATGGGAAGGGCGACCTTGGTGACGCTTGCGGTAAGGGCGATATTGTCCTCGAAGGGAACGTGGCTGCCGTCGATCATGACGGACGTGTAGCCCGCATGCATGGCGGCGATGCAGCGCTCGAAGCCGTCACCGTGATCGAGGTGGAGCGCGACGGGGATGCGCGAGGCCTTCGCGGCGGCCGTTACCATGGCAGCGAAGTAGTCGAGACCCGCGTATTTGACGGTGCCCGGCGTGGTCTGCATGATGACGGGGGAGTTGCGTTCCTCGGCGGCGCGGATGACGGCCATGACGAACTCGAGGTTCTCCACATTGAACGCGCCGACGGCGTAGTGGTTTGCTTGGGCGTCGAGCAGCATGTCCTTGGTGGTAACGAGCATGGGCATCGCATCCTCTCATCAAGGCGGTGTACGAGCGCCGCGCAATCTGATTCGTGGCCAGTATAGCGCGATGTGCTTGCAAGCTGCGGCTGTGCGGGTCATCGCCCACGTGGGCGGAGCTGTCGAAGCGAAGTGAAAAGAAAGGGTTTGATTTTGGCCATGTGCGGATTCTGCTCCACTGAATCTTCACATACGCAAAAGAGCAAGCAAAACATAAGCGATATACTTGCGTTTGGACAAGAAAAGATAAACACATTTTCTTCATATTTCGGGCAACAGGGAGGGATGACCGATGTCGGAACACAGGCAGCTGCTTGCCGATGAGCGGCGCACGGCGATCATGGCCATACTCGATCGCGATGCATCGGTGCAGGTAACGAGCCTAGCCGAGCTTCTGGGAACCTCGAAGGTCACCATCCGATCCGACCTGGATGCTCTCGAACGTGCGGGCCGCCTCCGCCGCACGCACGGCGGTGCGGTGTCGCTCTCGCACCATGTGACGGCATCCCTCCAGGACAGGCGCGTCAACATCAACGCCGAGGCCAAGCATCGCATAGGCATGCTTGCCGCGACGCTCGTCCCAGACGGCGCATCGCTGTTCGTCGATTCGGGCACGACGGCCCTCGAGCTTGTGCGGTCGCTCGAGGAGCGTGTCGGCATCACCATCGTCACAACAGATCTCACCATCGCTGACTATGTCGACAGGTCGTTGCCGCATGCGGATGTCATCCTGCTCGGCGGGTTTCTCCGCAAAGCGCACCGCTATACCGCGGGCCCCATTGCACGGCACGCTCTTGAGGGGCTCAGGCCCGACATCTCGTTCGTCTGCCCGACGGGGTATGCGCCGGGCGTCGGCCTCATGACCAACTACCTCGAGATGGGGGAGATGAAGCGCCTGGCCATGCATCGGTCGCCGAAGACCTGTGTGCTCTTCGATGCAAGCAAGATCGGTGCCCCATGCCTCGTCAAGTTTGGAGAGCTCTCGGAAGCGGACGTGGTGGTGATGGATTGCGACCCAGGTGGTAACATAGCCGCTGAGCTGGGCGAGGACGCGGGCAAGCTGCTTCTTGCCGATGGAGCGCAGGCGTTGTAGGCGAGGGTGGACGCGCGGTAGCCCGATATTCGTTGCAAGATAAAAAACTAGACATTCTCACATATGCTTCAGGCACGACATGTCGTATTCTAATCACTTAGAATCTACAACCCCTTGAGAAAAGGAGCTTTGCGCATGGCCAATGACGACATCGAAACCATGGGAGCGGCAGACTCTCCCGATGCCATCTACGATGCCCGTACGCTCGGCGTCCCCAAGATGGTGCTCTTCGGTCTGCAGCACATGTTCGCCATGTTCGGCGCAACGGTGCTCGTGCCCGCGCTGACCGGCCTCTCCGTTCAGGCGACCCTGCTCTTCGCCGGTCTCGGAACGCTGCTCTTCCACTTCCTCGCCAAGGGCAAGGTGCCTGCGTTCCTGGGCTCCTCCTTCGCCTTCATCGCGGGCTATGCGGCCATCGCCCCCAACGGCGAGCCTGAGCTGCTGCCGTACGCCTGCCTCGGCGTCGCCGCCGCCGGCTGCCTCTACCTGGTGCTCGCCGCCCTCTTCAGGGCCTTCGGCACCGAGCGCGTCATGAAGTACTTCCCGCCCGTGGTGACCGGCCCCATCGTCATCTGCATCGGCCTCATCCTGTCGAGCTCCGCCATCAACAACTGCGCGGCCGACTGGCGCGTCGCCATCGTGGCCATCATCGTGATCATCCTCTGCAACATCTTCGGCAAGGGCATGGTCAAGGTCGTGCCCATCCTGCTGGGCGTCGTCGCCTCCTTCGCACTCGCCGCCATCCTCGGCGATGTCGACTTCGCCGCCATCGCGGCTGCCCCCTGGGTTGGCCTGCCCATTGTGTGGGAGGACACCGCCCTCAGCCTCTTCACCAACGGCATGGACGGCGGCCTCGCGGTGACCTCCATCATCACTATCATGCCCATCGCCTTCGCCACCATGATCGAGCACATCGGCGACATCTCCGCCATCAGCTCGACCTGCAACCGCAACTACATCAAGGAGCCCGGCCTGCACCGCACGCTCCTCGGCGACGGACTTGCCACCATCCTCGCCTCGCTCTTCGGCGCTCCCGCCAACACCACCTACGGCGAGAACACCGGCGTGCTTGCGCTCACCAAGGTCTTCGACCCGCGCGTCATCCGCATCGCCGCCGGCTTCGCGATCCTGTTCTCGTTCTGCCCCAAGTTCTCGGCAGTTATCGGCGCCATGCCCGCCTCCGTCATCGGCGGCGTCTCGCTCGTGCTCTACGGCATGATCTCGGCTGTGGGCATCCGCAACCTCATCGAGAACCACGTGGACTTCACCATCACGCGCAACGTCCTTATTGCCGCGCTCATCCTGGTGCTCTCCATCGGCATTGCCAACAGCGCTGCCGGCGCCATCGTCATCCCGCTGGGCGCCACGTCCATCTCGCTCTCCGGCCTCGCCGTGGGCTCGATCGTGGGCATCGTGCTCAACGCCATCCTCCCCGAGAAGTAATTCTCGACGAGACATCGCGCCAAATTGAAGCGGCTGCACCTTCACCGGTGCAGCCGCTTTCTATTCCCGAGCCTTTTGGGACAAATTCCTGAGATTATTTGTCTCAAAAGGCTTTTGAGTCCTTCTCGTCGAAGCCTCATGAGCCTTTTGGGACAAATTCCTGAGATTTATTGTCTCAAAAGGCGATGAGGGGTCGAAAAAACGACCTTTCGGAAGTCGTTACAGGTTGAAGCAGCGCTGGAGGGCACCCGTTTCGCCGAGAACGAGCATTGAGCAGCCCTCTTCGAGCATCGTCTCGGCCGAGATGTTCATGTCGAGGTGTCCGTCGCGCTTGAGCG
This sequence comes from uncultured Coriobacteriales bacterium, assembly GCA_946530775.1. Next base: position 10,194 of record CAMNAH010000006.1, on the reverse strand, counting down.
CCATGATGTTGACGCCGTATTTGCGGCGGATTGCAAGATCGCCGACGGTTTTGCCAAGCCAGGCCTGCGGAATCGACACCTCGAAGATGGAGTGCTGTTCATCGAGCGGCACATAGTCGAGGATGTGGTCGGCGCTGTAGCGGATGGCCGTCCACCTGCCCATCTGCCCCTCGGGATACACCACCTGGTCGGCACCGTTGCGCAGCAGGAACTTCTTCTGCACATCGCTCTCGGCACGGGCGACCACGAGCTTCCCGCCGAGCTCCTTCAAAAGCGAGGTGGTCTCGAGCGAGCTCTGGAAGTTGTGGGCGATGGCGACGATGCACACGTCGAAGTTGCTCACGCCAAGCGCGCGCAGGAAGTTCTCGTTGGTGCTGTCGCCGATCTGCGCCCCGGTGACGTGCGGCAGGATGGCGTCCACGCGCTCCTCGTCGCAATCGACGGCCATGACCTCATGTCCCAGCTCATCGAGCTTGGCGGCGACGTTCTGTCCAAAGCGGCCGAGGCCAATCAGCAGAATTGATTTCATCTTTCCATCCTTATCCGACGGTGATGCTCTCATGAGGGAGCTTCGATACGCTTCTGCGCGCCTCCTTGGTGGCGGCATAGATGATCGTGAGGCCGCCCACGCGGCCGATGAACATGTAGAGCATGAGGACGGCGCGCGACGCCAAGCCGAGACTCGGCGTGATGCCCATGGTGAGGCCCACGGTGCCGATGGCGGAGGCGCATTCGAAGAGGCAGGTGAGGTAGGGGAGGCCCTCGATGAGGCAGATGGCGACGGCACCGAGCAGCGCGAGCCCGATATAGAGCATGAAGATGGCCGCTGCCTGCTTGACGACGTCGTCCTTGATGCGGCGTCCGAAGGCGTTGGTCTCCTCCTTGCGGATGCAGACGGCGCCGAAGTTCGCGCAGAGAACGGCGAGCGTGGTGGTCTTGATGCCGCCGGCGGTGGAGCCGGGCGATCCGCCGATGAGCATGAGCAGGATGGTGAGCGCCTGCCCGGGCTCGCTCATCTGGGAGAGGTCCTGCACGTTGAAGCCTGCGGTCCTTGTGGTGACCGACTGGAAGACCGAGGCGATGACGCGCTCGCCTGCAGGCAGGTTGCCGTATTCGAACGCGTAGAAGAACAGCGCGGGCGCAACGATGAGCACGGCCGTGGTCACGAGGATGACCTTGCTCTGCATGGAATAGCGCTTGATGCGGCGGCCGTTCGAGAAGATATCGCCCCAGGTGACGAATCCAATGCCTCCAAGGATGATCAGCAACGAGATCGCACCGCAGATCACGGGGTTCGTGGCATACCCGCAGAGCGAGGTATAGAGGTTGCCCGGCGTGCCCATGATGTCGAAGCCCGCGTTGCAGAACGCCGAGATTGACTCGAAGACGGCCATCCACACGCCGCGCAGGCCGTGGTCCGCGCAGAAGGAGGGCATCATGATAAGCGCGCCGATGAGCTCGGTCACAAAGGTGATCTTCAGGATGAAGACCGCCATGCGCGCCATGCCCTCCATGCGGGGTGCGGCGAACGTGTCTTTGAGCATGCTGCGCTCTTTGAGCGAGATCTTCCTGCCCGAGGCGAGCGCAAAGGTGGCCGAGGCCATGACCACGCCGAGGCCGCCCATCTGGATCATGAGGATGATGACCGCCTGGCCGAATGCTGACCATGTGGTAGCGGTGTCGTGCACGATGAGGCCAGTCACGCAGGTGGCGGAAGTTGCGGTGAAGATGGCGTCAGCGAATGACGAAGCATGCCCATCGACGGTCGAGATGGGCAACATGAGCAGCACGGTGCCAATGAGGATGATGCCGGCAAAGCCCAGGATCACGATCCTGAACGATGAGAGCTTCCGTAACGGAGAAGCTGCCAACCCACACGCTCCTTGTATCGAAAAACTCCGCTGCCGGGCGGCAGCGGAGAACATATGCAGATAGCGTACCCCTCCTTGATGGAGAGGGTGTGAAGCGGGGCGGGCGGAGATGCTATGCGCGGGCCTCGCGGATGTCCTTGGCATCGACCTTGAAGCCGTGCGACTTGGCGAACTCGGCGGTCACGTCGACGGCGTTGAGCTCGCCGGCCTCGGCGATGCGGCTGTGAAGGCGCTCGGCAAGCTGCGGATCGTCGGCGAGCATGCGCATGAACTTATCGTATTCCCTCTTGGACATGGTGGTGCCTTTCTCGTGCGTAGGTGCGTCTATGCCGTTAACGATACCCTTTTCTCGCGCGGGACGCCACCATCTCGCGTGGCGCGTTGCGATACACTTACACGCAACAGGCCGGTGTGCGGCGCCCTTCGGAGCGCGTCATGGAAGGGGGATGGAATGGGGCTGCTCGAGAAGCTCGGATTCAACCGCCGGCACTCGCTCAAGGATGCGGTGCCCTACAACCCCGAAACGCACTATCCCATCATCCGCGCCTCCATCTGCACGGGAGAGCGGGTAGCAGGCTTCAAGAACAAGACCGACGGCCACTTCACCGAGGTCATGCTCATTCGCTCTGCAGAGGACGAGCGCCTCTTCAAGGAGACGTACGGCATCGACGAGCTGAAGACGGAATACTGATGCGGGTCGGGATCGCGAGCGATGCGGGCAGCTCGCCGCGCACAGCTCCTAGACTCTCCCGCCCACGATGGCGCTGGCCGTTAGGTAGAACTTGCCAGGAAGCAGTTTCGCACCCCGCCACTTGGCCTTCGCGCAGCAGGGGAGCAGCAGGCTGATGACGCTTATAAAGCCCTGATCCGAGAGGGCTGCCTTCTTCGATGCGACGAGCGCGCCTTCGATAAGGCGCCATCTATCATCTGCGATGCCGAGGCGCTCGTAGAAGGTGCACACCTTGTTCGCGGTACCGCCGTCGGCGAAGACGGTGCGCGTTGCAGCACCTTGGCTCTCGAAGTACGAGGCCAAGGAGAACGTCTCTCCCAGCGTGCCGTCCTCCAGGATGTCGAACTGCAGCGAGTGGACGGGGCGCATGGCGGCCAGCTCGGAGATGGTGTCGAGCATGGCCTGGTCGTAGGCGTGGAAGCCTATCGTCTCGAAGCAGTCGCGCATGTACGACGGATCGGCCGCAGCTCGCTCGCATGCCTCGCCCGCGAGCTCAAGCTCCATGCGGGTCACCTTGCCGGCACGTCCGGGGAAGACGGCTGCATATTGGCAGCTCCACTCGCGGGGCATGCGCTCAGCCACCTCGCGGTAAAGCGGTGCGCGCCATCCCTCGTCTATTGCCTCGTAGAAGGCCTCTGCGGCATCGATCTGCCCCCTGTGCCTGCAGTGGATGCCGGGACGCTGGTCTGCGCCGCCGGCCTCGTCGAGCTCGAACTGGAGCGCGACGGGCGTGTCGCCCTTCCACGCGATCGCCCAGTCCAAGGCCGCCTGCGCAGCAACCTGGCTAGCATCGGCCAGGCGCTCGCCGGGCTGCAGCCTGCGCTGGTAGTTTCCCGAGAGCACGTCGTAGCTGGGGTCTCCGAGAAGCGGCATCTCGACGATAACGCACGGCCCCGCGTGCTCGGTGGAGAAGCGCCGGTAGGAGTCGATCGCGCGCTCGGGGCCTGCGCCAAAGAGGGCGTCTGCCCTGCCATCGGCGGCCATGTGCTCGAATATGTCCACCATGGCCTGTTCACGGATGCGTGCGCCCATGGTTGTGCTCCTTGCCTATATTCCAGGGGTGCCGACTTTGACTATGATACGCGGTTTATCCTCCCTGCATCTCGCGCACGCTCGCAACCGATGTCCGCGAGCGTGCGGGGCGCCATGATAGACTAGGACGCGGATGCGCGCTTATTTGGATGGAGGCTGCCATGGCTGAGAGCGAGCTGCATGCCGAGCACCTCATAGTGGGGGCCGGAGCTGCGGGATGCGTGCTCGGCTATCTGCTTCGCCAAGCCGGCCTCGATGCCGTCATCATCGAGCAGTGCGACCTCTCCTCTAAGGACAAGCTCTGCGGCGGCATTCTCGGAGAGGGCACGGTCCAGCTCTTGGAGAAGATCTACGGCGCCGAGGAGGTCGGTAAGCTCGAGCTCTTCAATCCGCCGTATCTGAGGGGCCGATGCCTTGGCCGCGAGAAGGTGCAACGCGCGAATTTCCCGGTGCTTCCGCGAAAAGTCCTCGACAGGTGGCTGCTCGAGCGTTTTGTCGCATCCGGAGGCGTTGTGCATGACCGCATGCGCCTCACCTCCATCTGCGCCCGCGAACATATGGTCATCTGCCAGGACCTCGCATGCGGCGATACGCTGAGGATCACCTACGGCACCCTCGTGGGGGCCGATGGAGCCTCCTCGGCGGTGCGCAGGATGCTCACCGGCAGAAAGCAGCGCGTCTGCCCTTCGCTCGAAGGCAAGGTTGCCCCTGCGGGCACGAGCATCATCTTCTCGTACGATCTTGTGAGGACGGGGTACTGCTGGTACATCCCCGCCGGCACCGAGGCCAACGCAGGTTGCGTGATCTACGGTGGGTCGGCTCGGGAATGTCGGGCCTGGCTCGACTCGTTCTGCGCGGCGAACGCGCTCGAGCTCCAAGGCCTGCGCGGTGCGCCCATCCCCACGGGCGATGATGTCCTGCTCAAAGCGGCGGAAGACGTTTGGCTCGTGGGCGACGCGGCAGGGCTTATCGACCCGCCTACCAGCGGAGGAATCTACCATGCGCTTGCCTCGGCGTACTGCCTTGCATCGTCGTTGACGGGTGGGACGCCCTACGAGGAGGCCATGGGCGCCTTCGTGGAAATCGTGGCGGGCAGGGCAGAGCGCATCGACAAGATCTCGATGACCCGTGCGCTCTCCATTCTTGGCGGAACGCAAGATGTCCATGGGGAGGAACGCTAAGCTCCTCGGATTACAGAGCGCGCAGGGATGCGACTGGCGGAATTCGCGTATCATCATCGGAACGGAGGGATGAGCCCCGATGAGGGGCCATCTGCGAGAGGGGATGCGCTTCCATGGAGAAGAACGGATACATTCGTATCAAACCGGACTATCAGCTGCGCGGCTGGCAGGGGCTTCCCTATGCCCTCGTGAAGCGCGACGGCGGAAGGCCGTACTTCATGAAGTCCAACGTCTTCCGCGTGGTCCAGTTCTGCAACGGGCGCTTCACCGCCGACAGCCCGGTCTTCCTCGGAGCCGGAAAAAGCATCCTGGCGGAGCTCGACAAGTTCGGCCTCATCGAGTATCTCGACGAGCCCGGCGACCTTCTGCCCGATCAGGAATACCGCTATTTCGACAACCGCTACCTCACCCGGGTGCACTGGTCGCTCACCGGGCACTGCAACTACCGCTGCAGGCACTGCTACATGAGCGCCCCGCATGCGGCGCTGCCCCATCCCACCACCGAGCAGTGCCTCGCCATCGCCGACCAGATCGCCGACTGCGGCATCAAGCGCATCTCGCTCACGGGCGGCGAGCCCCTCATCCGCAAGGACTTCTTCCAGATCGTGGACCGTATCCTCGAGCGCGGGATGCGCCTCGACGTCATCATGACCAACGGTGCCCTCGTGAACGAGAAGTTCCTCGACGAGCTCGAGGCACGCGGCTGCCACCCCGAGCTCAACATGAGCTTCGACGGCCCCAAGGCGTGGCACGACTGGCTGCGCGGTGTCGACGGCGCGCACGAGTCCGTGCGTCGCGCGCTGGCGCTCGCCCATGAGCGCGGCTTCGTGACCGGAACCGAGCTCGTGCTCCATAAGGGTAACATCGACACGCTGCGCGAGAGCGTGAACATGCTCGGCGAGCTCGGCGTGAGCTCGCTCAAGGTCAACCGCCTCAACTGCGTGGGCGAGGGTGAGGCCCTCTCCGAGTACGCGCTTACGGTTGAGGAGGAGTACGACGCGTACATGGACTACATCCCGCACTATATCGAGGACGGCATGCCCGTGCCCATCCTCTCCCTCTCGGGGCTGTTCAGGGCCTTCGAGGGCGAGCTGTCGGTGGGCGCCGAGCGCCATCCCGAGGATAAGGACTGCGGCCGCCTCCCGATCTGCGCCTCCGCGCGCACCACGATGTACCTGGGTCCCGATGGGCGCATCCTGCCCTGCATCCCCATGTCCGAGCGCGACACCACGAGCGAGCGGTTCCCGCAGGTGGGCGGCGTGACCCTCGCCGAGGCGCTCTCAGATTCCTTCTACATGGACTTCATCTCGATGACGCTCGACGATTACCTGGAGCACAACCCCACCTGCGCCGCGTGCGAATATAAGAACCGCTGCGGCGGAGGGTGCCGCGGCCGTGCCGTCGATGCCAACGGCGGCACCGACCTGCTCGATAGGGATCCGGATAACTGCCTGCTCTTCAAGGGCGGCTACTACGACCGCGTCAAGGCGATCATCGCGGAGTACGAGACAACCAGATGACGGATGACGCCACGGCAACGATTCTCGAGCCGGAGCGTATCCCGTCCGTCGCCGCCCTGAAGCGCGTGTTCGAGTTCTGGGTGATGGACCGGGACTTCCACGACGGGTATCTCACAGACCCCGAGTGCGCGCTTGCGAACACGGGACTCGACGTGGATCCAGAGGCCGTTCGCCTGATCCTTCTGCGCACCCTTCCCGAGGATGCGACCGGCTGGGATGATGCGGACAGGCTGCCCGAGACCTTCACGTGGTACCGAGATTATCTCGAGGGCAGGGGCCGCAGAAATGCGCTTGCCCGTACACGCGATCTGCCCGTCGATCCACGTATCCGCGATTGGACGATGCGGCAGATTCGCCGCTGCGATCGCGAGATGGGCGCGCGGGGCCGCTTCATGTCGCACCTCCCCATGGCATTCGAGCTCTCGAGCGGCTGCTCGGTGGGCTGCCCGTTCTGCGCGCTCTCTGCCGGAAGGCTTGCAGGGCTGTTCCGTTATACGGACGAGAATGCCAGCCTCTGGAGGGGCGTCTTGGCGGCTGCCCACAGGGTTGTGGGGGACAGCGCCGGCAGGGCTCCCTGCTACTACGCCACCGAGCCTCTGGACAATCCCGAGTACGAGCGCTTCCTCGAAGACTACTTCGCCGAGTTCGACCGCGTGCCGCAAACCACCACGGCAGCGGCGCTGCGCAACATCGAGCGCACGCGGCTTCTCCTACTATTAGGCCGTCTCGCGTAATTGTTCTTCGACTATCCGTTTGATAAAACACAACCGCGCCCCTCGCAGCTCTTTCGGTTGCGAGGGGCTCGTTTGCGGGTTATCTCAAAAGACGGCATCCCGTTCGAGCGCGTATCATAAAGCGGTGGGATTTGGGGATTCTTCGGGAGATGGTGGGCGATCGTGGCGCAGGCGAAGGCAACATGGGCGGCCGCTCTTGCCGAGGCGGGATGCTACGGGTTTCTCGAGGACGCTGCCTCAAGCGCGGTCGCTCTGGCGCTCGGGCTTTGTCCTGATGCTGCACCGCTGGTGGGGGAGGGCGCACGTGAAGACCTGCGCAAGCTCTGCCTTACCCGTCTCTCGACCGTCTATGAGCGTCCGCTCATCCGGCTTGCCCTGCGCCGTGTCGGGCTCTCAGAAACGCTTGCGCTCAGTGCCGGGGAAGAAGAGCGCGCCAGGGCGATGCGCGATATCGCCGAGCGCGCTCGGGATGAGATCGCTGCCGACGCCGGCGTCAAGCTTCGCGCGCAGTTCCCTTTCGCGCCCGCCTACGAGGCAGCCATTGCGCGTGCCTTCTCCGAGGCCGTCTCGGAGCTTTTGATGCGCCTGCTGTCGCAGCGCGACGAGATCTCGGAGAAGTTGCTCGAGGGACGTGCCATCACCTGCATAGAGGGGTTCTCCGCCTCGGGTGCAGATCCCCATCGCCACGGGCGCATGGTCATGCGCATCGACACCGATGCGGGCTCCTTCTTCTACAAACCCCACGACTGCTCGCTCGACGTGCTCTACGGCGAGCTTGTAGCCGCAGGGATGGCCGGCTGCGCTCGCGCGGCAGCGGTCGTGCGCAAAGACGGTTTCGCGTTCATCGAGCGGCTCACACCCGAGGAGCCTATAGGCCAGGAGGGCCTGCGCGCCTACTGGCGAAACCTCGGAAGCCTCACGGCGCTCTTCCACGGCCTCGGCAGCCGCGATATGACCTTCGACAACCTCATGTGCTGCGGCGAGCGTCCCGCCGTGCTCGATCTCGAGACCCTGCTCGTGGGCGAGATGAGCTTTACGGGGGTGTCGGTCGCCAAAGACGTTGCGGTCATGGATATGTCGGCGGAGCAGCTGGCGGATTCCGTAGCGTGCACCGCGGTCCTCCCGCTGCACGCGGGCGGTCTGATCGCCTCGCCGCTGGTCGCAGACAACGTATCCGGCACCTGCCTGCCCCACGTGAACGGCAAGCCGGCAACCGTGAGGGGATTCGAGAGGGACTTTGTCGAGGGCTTTGAGGAAGGCTACCGCCGCCTCATGTGCCATCGCGACGAGGTCTTCGAGATGATCGGGCGCCACCGCGAGGCGGTCTGCCGGCAGATCCTGATCAACACACAGGCATATGCCCAGACGCGCGCGCTGCTGTTCAGCCCCCAGGCGCTCTCCGACGCGTCCAAGCGCGATGCGGTGCTCGCCGAGCTTAACGCTGCATACGGCGTCTTTCCCGCGGATCTGCAGCAGGCGGTCGCCGAACCCGACGCCGCCGCCCTTCTGGAGGGCGATGTCCCGTATTATTGCGCCAATGCTTGCTCGCGCACACTCTTTGCAGGCGATGGGCGCCCGTTGGGAGAGCTGCTCGCGCGTTCGCCCCTCAAAGTTGCGGCAACGCGCCTTGGGCGCCTCTCCGAGGAGGAGCTGCGTTTCGAGCTCGATTTGATCGAACGGTGCCTGGCGGCGATGCAGTCGAAGGGAGACAGATCATGATCCGCGTGGTCTCGTTCATCGGCTCCGGAGCAGGGGAGGCCTCGCGCACCAAGGAGCTCTCCGACCGCCTTGCGCAGGAGCTGTCCGCGCAGGCGGCAGATCGCGGCGAGGAGCTGGACTATGCCTGCTTTACCGCAGACAAACTTCGCATCTCGTTCTGCCGCTCATGCAATTCGTGCTTCGGCACGGGTCCCTGCCCGCTGGACGACGCCGACGATATGGGCGACCTCAAACGCCGCCTTCTCGAGGCGGATATTGTCCTGTTCGGCACGCCCGTGTACCTTGCGGAGATGTCCGGCGCCACCAAATGCGTGCTCGACCGCATCGCCTTCTGGTCGCACCGGCTCGAGCTTGCCGGAAAGGCCGGCATGGTGCTCGTCACCACCTCAAACAACCACGGTCCCCAGGTGGAGCAGCACCTGCGCGAGCTTCTGCAGCTCATGGGCCTCTCCATGCCCGAGGGACTCTGCCTGCAGCTCCACGCCCGCCCGCACCTCGACGATCCCGAGGAGGCCGAGCCGCTCATCGCGGACGCCGCAACGCGGCTGCTCGATGCGTGGAACGATCCCGCGGCGCATCTGACGGAGCTGCAGGAGCTGTATTGGAAGGGCCTCGCTTTCAAGACACGCCGTGCGATGATGCAGCACTACCTTTTCGGCAAGCAGGTGAGCGTGGAGACGCTGCTGTTGGACGAGCGCCGCATCACCGCCCATGAATCGCTTGCGGACTACGTGCGGCAGCGCCGTGAGGCGACGCGTCGATAGGATTCCGCGCTAGAGAAAACCCACCTGCCGAGAAAAGCCGACAGGTGGGTTCGCGTATCCGAAGAGCCTGTTATGTGCGGATCCTAGATGCCCCTGCTTCCCGTGAGGCCGACGTATGCGCACGCGTAGCCCTCGCTCTCATCGCAATCCGCCACAACTTCGCTGCCGCCGCCGATGAGGTAGCAGTACTGGCCGCCTCCTGCCACGGCCTCGAGCTCGGCGTCGCTCAGCTCGCGGTTTGCGAGCGCGAAGTCGCGCGCGTCCTCGAAGCTGATGGGAAGCCCCACGCCCGCGGCCAGCTGGCCTATCGTGGCGTCGAAGACGGCCTGCTCGTCGGCCTTGTCGCCCTCGTAGCCGGCCGCGAGCTCCTGAAGCTTGGCCTGAAGCTCCTCGCTGCCGCGCAGCATCTCCTCGAACTTGACCGCATTCTCGTTTGCCAGGCTCGATTCCCTTCTATTCGTAACGGTTTAGAAGCTGACGCCCACGTAGGAGCATGCATGCCCAATGTACGCGTTGTTCTGGCATTCGGCCTCGACCTCATTGGATCCGCCGATCATATAGCAGACGCCGTAACCGCCGGCCACGGCGTCGAGCTCGGCGTCGCTCAGCTCGCGGTTTGCGAGCGCGAAGTCGCGCGCGTCCT
>CAMNAH010000005.1 GCA_946530775.1 uncultured Coriobacteriales bacterium | reverse complement strand
TCGGCGAACATTCCGCAGCTGCGCCCTCTGCAGCGAGGACGTTCGCAGAGCAATCTCCTGAGCCTTCTGCAGCGCCTGCGGTGAATCCCTCTCGCGAGCCCGCTGCTAAGAAGAACGTCAAGACTTCCAAAAAGGAGAAGAAGGCGACGGGCCCTCTGCGTGCCTTCGCGGGCAACTCCTTCGATGATTACTACGATCACGCCATGAGCGAGTATCCGCTTCCTACCAAGGCGTTCTATGGCCTTGTTGTGGGCGTGGTCGGCGGTGTCACCAAGGTCCTCTGGCCTTGGTCGATCGAGGACCTGGACAAGCTCACCGACAAGAGCTGCGGCCGCATGATCATCATGAACCATGGCGCGCTGCTCGACCCCATCCTCATCATCGTCTCGTGCGGCGTGCGCGGCATCGCGGTGCGTCCCATCTTCAAGAGCGAGTTCAACGTCAACAAGCTCACCACATGGTTCTTCTCGCGCGTGGGCGGCATTCCCGTGAACCGCGGCACCGCAGACATGAAGGCCGTCCGCCGTGCGCGCGCAGCGCTTGAGCGCGGCGAGCACGTGCTCGTGTTCCCCGAGGGGACGCGCATCAAGTCCGACGATGAGGAGGTCACGATCCACGGCGGTTTCGCCCTCATGGCGCAGCTCGCCAAGGCCCCCGTGCAGCCCGTTGCCATCGTGGGCGCGCGCGACCTGCGCAGCAAGGGCAACCCCATCCCCAAGATCTTCCAGCGCGTCTTCGCGAAGGTGGGAGACCCCATCACGTTCGAGTCGCTCAACGTGAAGGGCCGCAAGCAGCAGGCCGAGGCCATGGAGAAGTTCGCCATGGAGAAGGTCTACGAGCTCAGGGACTACCTGCGCTCCATTCATCCGGGGAAGATGTAGGCCATGGCGATAATTCGCATCGCAGACAAGGCGGGCGCGTGCTTCGGCGTCGAGCGGGCCATGAAGCTCGTCGAAGAGACTGCCGCGCGCTGCGGGAGCGTCTGCACGCTCGGTCCGCTCATCCACAACCCACAGGTTGTCGCGGCTCTTGAGGAGCGGGGCGTGCACGCCGTCTCCTCCGTCGAGGATACTGCCGGATCCACCATCGTGCTGCGCACGCATGGCGTCACGCCCGCTGAGGAGGCACGTGCGCGCGAGATATGCCCTGAGGTTATCGATGCCACGTGCCCCTTTGTCAAGAAGGTGCACCGTGCCGCCGAGCGCCTTGCAGACGAGGGGTTCGAGGTCGTCGTGGTGGGGGAGAAGGGCCATCCCGAGGTTGTCGCCACGCTTGCCCATGCTGCAGGTTCCCGCGTGATCTCCTCGCCCGATGAGGTGCGCGCTGCGAATCTCGGACCCCGCGTGGGTATCGTCGTCCAGACAACGCTTTCTGCCGCTGTGCTGCATGCTGTGGTGGATGCCATCGATGACGGCTCGCGTGAAGTCGAGCTCGTGAACACGATCTGCGAGGCCACGTCGCAGCGTCAGGCTGCGGCAGCCGCCTTGGCGGCAGAGTCAGACGCTATGATCGTCATCGGCGGACGCAATTCCGCGAACACCACCCATCTCTACGAGATTTGCGCAGGTATCTGCCCTAAGACATTCCATATCGAGCAGGCATGCGAGCTCGATCGCGCATGGTTCGACGGATGCGAGCGCATCGGCGTCACTGCGGGTGCTTCAACGCCCGCAACGCATATCGCATCCGTGTGCGCCGCCATCGAGGCCCTCGTCGAGGAGGCCTGATGGCCGAACGCGCCGATTATGCACCGTCCGGCATTCCCGAGATAGGGGCGTGGATCGCCTCGGTCGAGGAGGGGAGCCCGGCCTATGAGGCGGGGCTCGAGCCCGGAATGCGCATTCTCAGCGTGAACGGCAAGGAAATCCCCGATATCATCGCCTGGCGTTGGGAGACCGACGGCGCCTGGATCGAGGTCGAGGTGCTCGATCCTTCAGACGGCCTCGTCTATGAGGCGGAGCTCTTCCGCGAGGAGGGCCAGGACTGGGGCGTCTCCTTCACCGATGTGCTCTTCGACGGCGTCCGTACCTGCGTGAACGCCTGCACGTTCTGCTTCATGAGCATGCTTCCCGAAGATGCGCGCGCCTCGCTTACGCTGCGCGACGATGATTTCCGCCTGTCATTTCTGCAGGGAAACTTCGTTACGCTCACCAACGTGGGCGATGAGGACATGCAGCGCATCATCGACTGCCGGCTCGAGCCCATGAACGTCTCGCTCCACGCCATCTCGCCTGACGTGCGTCGTAAGCTCATCGGTCGCCATGCCGATCGCGGTATCGAGGTGCTCGAGAAGCTCATCGAGGCCGGCATCGAGATTCATGCGCAGATCGTGCTTTGCCCCGATCTCAACGACGGCGAGGAGCTCGATCGCACGCTCGCCTGGATCGAGTCGCATCCCGAGATCACCTCCACGGCGCTCGTGCCCGTGGGATACACCAAGCACCAGAAGCGCTTCACGCACTCCTATGTCTCAGATCGTCCCGCCTCGCGGCGCGTTGTCGAACAGGTGCGGCCCTACCAGCTGCGTGCGCGCGAGCAGTACGGCATGACGCGCTTCCAGCTCTCCGATGAGTTCTACCTTGCTGCGGGCGTCGAGGTTCCGCCAGCCGAGGACTACGACGGTTATCCCCAGTTCTATGACGGCATCGGCATGCTGAGGAGCTTCCTCGACGAGGTTGCCGAGTGCGCATCCGAGCGCGCGGATGATATCTCGTCTGTCTCGATGGCACTCGAAACCTCAAAACGTGAGGTGCTACTTATCGTGGGCGAGGCCGCCTACGATGTCATGCGCGCCTTTGCGGCGCTGTTCCGCTCCGAGCACATGCATGTGCAGGCAATCAAGAACGAGTATTTCGGAGGCGACGTCAACGTGACGGGCCTCATCGTGCAGTGCGACCTGCTTGAGCAGTTGCCGCAGGACCTCGACAGCACGATCGTGGTGCTTCCCGAGGTCATGTTCAACAGCGATAAGCTCACACTCGATGGCGGATCGTATGATGCCATCGCGAGTGAGATCGAGGCGCGTAGGGGAGAGGTGCGTCTTGCCGTCACCTCGCCGCAGTGCCTGCTCGATGCGCTGTGCGAGCAGCTGCTACGCGGCTGACCCCTGCTTTTCGGCGAGCGTGCGCCCTGCTCCCACCGCGATAGCCGACAAGATCATCAGCACGAAGAACCCGATGTGGGTGGGCGCCTCCACGGTTACCGACGACAGGTCGAAGATGCGCGTGAAGATCCAGATCGCACCTGTGCAGATGGCTCCCACAGCGTCCGCGGCCACCCTGCTTGCCGCGAACATCTCGTCCACCAAAAATGGCATGTTGGCGAAGGGCTGCAGAAATGCGAGGAATTCCGCCTGGGGCTTGAATTGCGCATAGGTGAGGAACCCGATGGCGCCTGCGAAGACCAGCGCTGTGATGACCGAAACGATGTCGGGCTCATCGTCGGGCTGCGAGGCGATATAGCGCGTCGCCCATCCCGTCGCTGCGAAGAGTGCAAGGATGACAAGGAGCCCGATGATGGACGCGTACCCGCTGGGTACCATGCGTGCAATCAGGCCGCTTGCGAATACGGGCACAACGCCGAGGGCGATAAGCGCCGCTCTGATGCCGATGGGGCGCGCCTTGACCTGGCCCTTGAAGATGGCAATGACCCACATGACGAGCACGACGAGCGCCCACACTACGCCGATGAGCGTCGCCACGCGCAGGAGATAGAACGAGAAGGTGCCATAGAGCCAGTTCTCGTAGTCTTCCATGCCCGCCGAGAGGCAGGTGAACCAGATGGGCGCGCCAAAGCCGAGCGTGAAGAGGACGAGCACGCCCTCGAACTCATCGCCGCCCAGAAGCAGCCCGTAGAGTCCCAGACCCGCGAAGATGAGATAGAAGCCGAGGATAGGCCACATGAGCAGGCCGAACTCGCCGGAGATGGCTATAAGCGCAAACGAGCTCGCTGCCAGGAAATACACGAAGAGCGGCAGCGCGAGCGGCCGCAGGAAGGGAAGGCCGCCCTTGCCGCCTGAGAGCGCTACAAGGAGGAAACCCATGAGCGCGCATGCGAGGCTGTCCGCGAAGAGCTCTGGGTTCGTGCCGAAGGGAACCACGATGGCCGTGATGGACACCGCCGCGATGAGGGTGAGGATCGCTCCGCCCTGGAAATCGAGGAGCGGATCGTCATAGCCGAAGAACCCGCCATCGCCATCGGGGAAGAAATGGATCATGCATAGCTCCTAACAGGCCCGCGTCCGATTACATGTTCATTATCGCGGATGATGTTAAGCGGCTTCGTACTTTTCGAGGAAGATTTCCGTTGGGTGGCATGCGGTACTGCATCGTGCGTTTGCGATGGTTACGAGCAGACAGGCGCACGGGCGCTTTTGCGAGGAGGCTTCTGCTATCATTGATGCGTTAACCGCATAGTACTGAGGAGAGCCATGCCCAAACCAATCGTTGCAATAGTCGGGCGTCCTAACGTGGGAAAGTCCACGCTGGTCAATCGTTTAGCCGAGGCGCGGGAGGCAATCGTCCACGAATCGCGCGGCGTCACGCGCGACCGCTCGTACCACACGACCGACTGGAACGGACGCTCCTTCGTGCTGGTCGATACCGGCGGCATCGAGTCCGTCAAATCAACCGACATCTTCGCGCCCCACATCCGCGAGCAGGCGATCGCAGCCTGCGACGAGGCCGACGCCATCATCTTCGTGGTCGACGGCTCCGTGGGCGTTACCGATGAGGACGAGGAGGTCGCGCGCATCCTGCGCAAGGGTGACAAGCCCGTCTTCCTCATGGTTAACAAGTGCGATGATCCCGCGACCGAGGATGAGAAGCTCTGGGACTTCTATTCGCTGGGTATCGGCGAGCCCAGACCTCTCTCGGCGCTTCACGGCCACGGCACGGGAGATCTGCTCGACGATATCGTGGCCTCGCTTCCCGAGGACACGGGCGATGAGGACGACGACCTCGTTCCCGACCTCTCGGTTGCCATCATCGGCAGGCCCAACGTGGGCAAATCCTCGCTCACGAACCGTCTCATCGGGACCAAGCGCTCCATCGTCTCCGACGTTGCGGGCACCACGCGCGATGCCATCGATTCCTACTTCGACCACGACGGCACCATCATCAAGCTCATCGATACCGCTGGCATCCGCAAGACCAATCAGGTGCATGAGGATGTGGAGTACTACAGCTACGTACGCGGCCTCATGGCCATGGACAAGGCCGACGTGTGCCTGCTCGTGATCGATTCCTCGATCGGAGTCACCGAGCAGGACCAGAAGCTCGCCAACATGGCTGTCGACCGCGGGTGCGCGCTGGTGCTGCTCCTCAACAAGTGGGACCTCATCGACGAGCCCCAGAAGCAGGAAGATCTCAAGATGAGCCTGGCCCAGCGCATGGCCTTCGCGCCGTGGGCGCCCACGCTCAACATCTCAGCGCTTACGGGACGCGCTGTGGGCAAGGTCTTCGATGCGTGCCTCGCAGCTGCGGCCTCGCATAGCCGCACTATCAAGACCTCCGAGCTCAACGACTTCCTCACGGGCATCCGCGAGGGCGGCCATACGGTGAGCGAGAAGGGCAAGCGCCTGAAGCTCATGTATGCCACCCAGACGGGAAACGAGCCGCCGGTCTTCACTTTCTTCTGCAATTTCCCCGAGCTCGTGGACGACAACTACGAGCGTTATCTCGAGAATCGCCTGCGTGAGCGCTTCGATCTTGTGGGAACGCCCATCCGCCTGCGTTTCAGGAAGAAGAGCGATTAGCCACATGGAACGACTCATCATCCCCACGCTGCTCTGCTGCGTTATAGCCTATCTGCTGTGCGGTATTCCCTTCGGCCTGCTCATCACCAAGGCCATGGGCATCGATGTGCGCGCGGTGGGTTCTGGAAACATCGGCACCACCAACGTGGCGCGTGCTGCCGGCAAGGGCGCATCGGCCCTCACGCTGCTGCTCGATGCGGGCAAGGGGTTCGTGTCGATGACCCTCGCACGCCATCTCATCCCCGCGATGGCGGAGATGGAGGTCAAGGCGCTCGGTTTTGACCAGCCGTTCGGATTCGCCGTCGTCATGGTCTATGTGGCCTGCATCTGCGGACATGTTTTCTCGTGCTACCTCAAGTTCAAGGGCGGCAAGGGCATCGCCGTGGGCTTCGGCGCCGCACTCGGCCTCAAGTGGCAGCTCGCGTTCGGCCTGCTCGCGGTGTTCATCGCCGTGGTTGCGCCCACGCGCTACGTGTCGCTCGCCTCGTGCAGCGCCGCGGTATCGCTGCCCATCTGGTCGCTCATCTTCGGCGTGGCCCCCATATCGCTCATCCCACTCTGCGGGGTCTCGGCGCTCGTGGTGTGGGCGCACCGCTCCAATATCAAGAAGCTTCTCAACCATGAGGAGAAGAAGTTCTCCTTCAACTCCGAGAAGAAGGCATGATCTTCATGAATCGCGTTGCCGTTATCGGTTCTGGTTCGTGGGGCACGGGCATCACCGCGCTCATCGCTCCGCATGCGGAAAACGTGTGCCTATGGGCCCGCGAGGAGACCATCGCCCGCACCATAACCGACGAGCACCGCAATCCCGTCTATCTCAAAGATGTCGAGCTTGCGCATAACGTCACGGCCACCACGTCCATGGAGGAGGCGGTTGCGGGCGCCGACGCCATCGTGCTCGCCTCGCCGTCAGCATATCTGCGCTCGACTGTCCACCAGCTCGCACCGAACGTGCTGCCCCAGACGCCCGTCCTCGTGCTCACCAAGGGCATCGAGACGCCGTCCCACCTGCTCATGCACCAGGTCGTCTCCGAGGAGATCGGGCATCCCGAGCGCATAGCCGTGCTCGCCGGACCAAACCATGCCGAGGAGATCGCCATCGGTGCGGTTTCGGCTTCGGTTATCGCGTCCGACAACCCCGAGGTGGCGCTGTTCTTCCAGAACATGCTCGCATCGTCCACCTTCAGGGCCTATACCTCCGACGACGTGATAGGCGTCGAGGTGTGCAGCGCCGTCAAGAACGTCATCGCCATCGCGTGCGGCATCGCTGCCGGCATGGGTGCGGGCGACAACACCCTTGCCGCTCTCATGACGCGCGGGCTGGCCGAGATCGGGCGCATGGTCTCGGTGCTCGGCGGCAATCCGCTCACGGCCATGGGGCTTGCCGGCATGGGCGACCTCGTGGTGACCTGCTCCTCGCGCCACTCGCGCAACCGCAGCTTCGGCGAGGCGCTCGTGGGCGGGGAGTCGCTCGACGAATATCAGGAGCGCACGCATATGGTGGTCGAGGGCGCACGCGCCTGCGTGAGCATCTGCGAGCTCGCCGATGTCCACGGCATCGAGGCGCCCATCTCGCGCGTGGTCCATGCAGTCCTCTACAAGGGCCTCTCGATCGATGATGCCGTCGAATCGCTTCTCGGCCGCATTCCCAACGAGGAGTTTTACGGATACCAGAACAGAGACGAGGTCGTTTCATGACGCAGCCCATAAGAATCTCGCCGTCCATCCTCTCCGCCGATTTTCTCAACCTCGGCGATGATATCGACAGCATCAGCTCGGCAGACCTGCTGCATTTCGACGTCATGGACGGCCATTTCGTGCCCAACCTCACGTTCGGCCCCGCCATCCTGAAGAAAGCCAAGGCGCGCACGAGCCTTCCCGTCGACGCCCACCTCATGGTCTCCAATCCCGACGAGGTGATCGACGACTATATCAAGGCCGGCGCGGACTACGTCACGTTCCACATCGAGGCTGCGCGCGACGCCGCCGAGATGGTTGAGCGCATCCATGCCGCAGGCCGCGGCGCGGGCATCGCGATCAGCCCCGACACGCCTGCCGAGGCGATCGAGCCCTATCTTGCAGACCTCGAGCTCGTGCTCGTCATGACCGTCTATCCCGGGTTTGGCGGGCAGAGCTTCATCCACGAGATGCTCCCGAAGATCTCGCGTGTGCGCGAGATGTGCGTCGAGAAGGGCGCCGACCCCATGATCGCCGTCGATGGCGGCATCGCGGCGGATACCATCGTGCTCGCCGCCCGCGCCGGTGCGAACACCTTCGATGCGGGAAGCTCGGTGTTTGCGGCCGCCGATAGGGCAGCGCGCATCTCCGAGCTCAGGCGCATCGCCGAGGAGGCATGAGCCTTGGCCGTTTACCTCGACCATGCCGCTTCTTCGCCGCTGCGCCCCGAGGCACTCGAGGCCCTTTCCGCCTATGCGGCGGCGCCGTACGCGGGTGCGAATCCTAATTCGCTCCACACGCCCGGCCGCGAGGCATCGCTTGCGCTGGAAGGTGCTCGCAAACGCATAGCGCGCCTCATGGGAGCCTCTGTACGGCCTTCTGAGGTGCTGTTCACCTCTGGCGGCACCGAGAGCGATAACCTTGCCATCTTCGGCCTTGCCGAGGGTGTGCGCTCGCATGATACCGCACGCAACGTGGTTGTCATCTCCGCCATCGAGCACGAGGCGGTGCTCGAGTGCGCGCCCGAGCTCAGGCGCCGCGGCTTCGAGGTGCGCATCGTCAAGCCGAACCCTCAAGGTTATATCGAGCCTGAGGCCCTTCGATCATTGCTCGATAGGCGCTGTGCGCTCGTCTCCATCATGAGCGCCAACAACGAAACCGGCGCTGTGCTGCCTATTTGCGAGCTCGCCGATGCCGCCCATAGCGTGGGCGCGCTCTTCCATACGGACGCTGTCCAGGCATTCTGCAGGGTTCCCGTTTACACCGAATGCGTCGATGCCATGAGCGTCACGGCGCATAAGGTGGGAGGTCCCGTGGGAATCGGTGCGCTCTATGTGCGCACGGGCGTGCGCCTAACGCCGGTATTCCATGGGGGAGGGCAGGAGCGCAATCTCCGCCCCGGCACCCAGAACGTCTCGGGGGCGCTCGCCTTCGCGGCTGCCGCAGAGGCATGTGCCGAGGCTCATGCTGCCTGCGGCGACGATATTCGAAAGCGTGCGCAGGCCCTGCAGGACGCGCTCGTATCGGCCGATTGCGGGATCTTCCCCACGATCGATGCGCCTTATGACGAGCGGCGCCTTCCTGGCACCGTCCACGTCTTCGTGCATGGCATCGAGGCGGGGTCGGTCCTGCTCCAGATGGATGCGCTCGGTTTTGCCATCTCGTCCGGATCCGCTTGCGCCGCTGCCTCGCTCGACCCCAGCCACGTGCTCTCGGCCATGGGCCTTGCGCGCGAGGATTCGCTGGGTGCGCTGCGCATCTCATTCGATGAACGTGTTTCCCAAGAAGAGCTCGATGCCTTCGCATCGGCGCTCATCTCCTGTGTCGGTAAGCTCAAGAGATAGGTGATTGTATGAACGAAGAAGCTGCCGCCCTGCTCAAACTCCAGGAAATCGACCTCTCGCTCATGCGTGCCAAGGCGCAGCTCGCCGCCATGCCGCAGGCCGAGAAGCTCAAGACCGTGCTCGCTGCTAAGAAGAAGCTTGCAGGCGAGGTGAAGCGCATCGTGGGCATGCGCAAGGATTTCGAGATCGATATCGCCGATATCCAGGAGAAGCATGCCCTCTACGAGCAGGATCGCGAAGCGGCGAAGGCTTCGATCGACGAGAGCGGCCGCACCTACAAGGAGATCCAGGCGCTCGATACCAAGCTCTCGAACATCGCTAAACAGCTCGAGAAGCTCGAGTTCAAGCTGGGCCCGCTCATGGAGAACCTCGACAAGGCCAAGGATGCCGAGGCGAAGCTCGCCGTCATCGCCAAAAAGCTCGACCGCGAGGAGGAGGCCCTCAAGACTTCGTTTGCCGAGGATTCGGCCCAGATTCGCGCGAATATTTCCGAGCTCGAGGAGGATCGTGCCGACACGGTTGCCGACATCGAGCAGTCGACGCTCGACACCTATGCGGCCGCAAGCAAGCGCTTCGGCGGGCTTGCCGTCGAGCACCTCAAGGGCAACGTCCCCAGCACGTGCCGCGTGAAGCTCCAGGCCGATGCCTATCGCGACCTTGTGCGCGGGCCGTCCATCACCACCTGCCCCTACTGCCATCGCATGCTCGTCGTCGAGGAGCTTTAGCATGAAGAAGCGCGTTGTCGTTGCCGTGAGCGGGGGAATCGCAGCCTATAAGGCCTGCGATGTCGTCCGCAGGCTTCAGGATGCTGGATGCGATGTGCGCGTGTGCATGACGGAGAACGCCTGCTCATTCGTGGGCCCCATCACCTTCGAGGCGCTCTCCCATCATCCGGTGCTGACCGACCTCTTCGCCTATCCCGAGTCGCCGAACCCCCACATCATGTTCGCATCCTGGGCTGATGCCTGCGTGTGCGTTCCCGCGACGGCCGATATTATGGCCAAGGTGGCCGGCGGTATCGCCGACGATTGCGTCACGACCACCATCCTCGCGTTGCATGCACCCGTGCTCTTCGCGCCTGCCATGAACGTTCACATGTGGCAGGACAGTGCCACGCAGAAGAACGTGCAGGCGCTCGAGTCCATGGGATATGCCATCATCCGCCCTGAGAGCGGACTTCTCGCCTGCGGAGATGTGGGCGAGGGCAAGCTCGCCGCGGTTCCGGATATCGTGTCCGCCGTGATGGGCGTGCTCGACATCAAACGCGATCTTGCCGGCACCCGCATCCTCGTGAATGCGGGGCCCACGCATGAGGCCATCGATTCCGTGCGCTACATCGCAAATTCCTCCTCGGGCAAGATGGGCTTCGCCCTTGCCGAGGCGGCTGCAGATCGCGGCGCCGAGGTCGTGCTCGTAGCAGGACCTGTGTCGCTGCCTACGCCTGACGGCGTTGAGCGCATCGACGTGGTGAGCGCGCACGATATGTTCGAGGCCTGCACAGATGCGTTCGAGGGCTGCGATGCCGCCATCTGCGCGGCTGCCGTGGCAGACTACACACCCAAGCGCGTCTCGGACCACAAGCTCAAGAAGTCCGTCGAGCGTCTCGAGGCCATCGAGCTCGTCGAGACGGCCGATATCCTGGCGGAGCTCTGCCGCGTCAAGGGCGAGCGCATCGTCTGCGGGTTCGCTGCCGAGACGAACGACGTCATCGCATATGCTGAGGCCAAGCTCGCGCGCAAGGGCGCCGATATGATCGTCGCGAACGATGTCTCGAAGCGCGAGTCCACGTTCGGATCGGATACCAACCGCATCACGATCGTTGCTGCCGACGGCAACGAGGAGCTCCCCGTCATGTCGAAGCGCGATGCTGCGGATGCCATTCTCGACCGTATCGCCGCGCGTATCAAGGCGCGCGCATGACCGTAGATCCGCTCTTCATAGGCTGCCACCTCTCGTCGTCGGGAGGCTTTGCCGCGATGGGGGAGACAGCCCTCTCGATAGGGGCGAGCACCTTCGCGTTCTTCACGCGCAACCCGCGTGGCGGCAATGCTAAGGCCATCGATCCCGACGATGCCGCGGCGTTGCGCGCGCTCATGGCCGAGCATGGCTTCGGCAAGCTCGTGGCGCATGCGCCCTATACGCTCAATCTCTGCTCCGCCAAGGCAGACGTGGTCGAGTTTGCCCGTCGCTCCATGGCCGATGACCTGCAGCGCATGGAGTATCTGCCGGGCAACTACTACAACTTCCATCCGGGCTCGCATGTGGGCCAGGGTGCTGACGAGGGTATTCGCCTAATCTCCGAGGGACTCAACGAGGTGCTGTTCCACGAACAGACGACCATCGTGCTGCTCGAGACCATGGCTGGCAAGGGCTCCGAGGTCGGAGGCAGCTTCGAGGAGATCGCGCGCATCATCGACGGCGTGCATGAGGACGATCTTCTGGGCGTTTGCCTCGATACCTGCCATGTGTGGGATGGCGGCTACGATGTGCGCGAGGCGCTTGGGTCCGTGCTCGACGAATTCGATCGCGTCATCGGGCTCGAGAGGCTCCGCGCACTCCACCTGAACGATTCGAAGAACGATCGCGGCTCGCATAAGGACCGTCACGAGCGTATCGGCCACGGGTATCTCGGCGTCGAGACCTTCGAGGCCGTCGTGAACGAGCCGCGCCTGAGGCATCTCCCCATGATTCTCGAGACACCCAACGAGCTCGACGGCTATGCGGCGGAGATCGCGTTGCTTCGCTCTCTGGCTAAGGAGGCATGAGATTGGGCATCCTGATAGGCCTTGAGAAGGTCGGCCACGAATGGCCGGGCAAGAAGGTGCTCGCCGACGTTTCCATCGGCATCCAGTCGGGCGACCGTATCGGCATCGTGGGTACCAACGGTGACGGAAAATCCACCCTGCTCTCGATCATCGCCAAGAGCTTCGAGCCCGATAACGGCACCGTTACCTGGCGAAACAACATCTCGGTGGGCTTCATCGGGCAGTCGGACAACCTTGACGATGCGGACACCGTGAAGCATGCGGTTCTGGGGTCCCGCGAAGACTTCGAATGGGCGTCCGACGCGCGCATCCGCTCGATCCTCTCGGAGCTTCTGTCCGACGTCTCGCTCGATGCGACCGTGGGGACGCTCTCGGGTGGCGAGCGGCGTCGCTGCGACCTCGCGCGCGTCCTCATCGACACCTGGGACGTCCTGCTCATGGACGAGCCCACCAACCATCTCGATATGCATGCCATCTCATGGCTTGCCACGCATCTCAAGACCCTTTGGCCCGATGGTGAAGGGGCGCTGCTCGTGGTCACGCACGACCGCTGGTTCCTCGACGAGGTATGCCAGAGCATGTGGGAGGTCCATAACCGTAGGATCGATCCCTTCGAAGGCGGCTATTCGGCCTATATCCAGCAGCGTGTGGAGCGCGACCGCATCGCTGCCGTGATGGAGGAGCGCCGTCAGAACACGCTGCGCAAAGAACTCAACTGGCTTGCGCACGGCGCGCAGGCACGCACCTCAAAGCCTAAGTTCCGCATCGATGCAGCCATGGAGCTGCTCGCACAGGACCCGCCCGTGAGAAACAGCGTTGAGCTCAAGCGCCTGGCCGTCTCGCGCCTGGGCAAGCAGGTCATCGAGCTCAAGAACGTCGGGCTCTCCTATGGCGATCGCACCGTCCTTGAAGACATCGATTGGATCGTCGGTCCCGGCGACCGCGTGTCCATCCTCGGCACCAACGGAGCCGGCAAGACAACGCTGCTGCGCATCATGACGGGTTTGCTCACGCCATCCACGGGCACCGTGAAGATCGGCAAGTCGGTCAAGTTCGGATGGCTCTCGCAGCAGCTCGACAACCTTGCCGAGAAGGGCGACTGGCGTGTGCTCGACCTGCTTGCCCGCTATAAGCAATACCTGATCGTCGAGGGAAAGCCCACGTCGCCGAGCAAGCTCCTCGAGCGGCTGGGCTTCGATGCGGGGGATATGACCACGCGCATCGAGGAGCTCTCGGGCGGTCAGCGGAGACGTCTTGCGCTTCTGTGCGTTCTCATCGACGAGCCCAACGTGCTCGTGCTCGACGAGCCCGGCAACGACCTCGACACCGATATGCTCGCAGAGCTTGAATCGCTGCTCGATACCTGGCCGGGAACCCTGCTGCTGGTAACGCACGACCGCTACCTTGCCGAGCGCGTCGCGGACAACCAATTTGCGCTGATCAACGGGCATCTGCGCCATGTTCCGGGCGGTGTGGACGAGTTCTTCAAGCTTCTCGATGAGAGCGCATCGGCTGCGAAGGCGAATAAGGTTCAAGCTCAACCCAAGGCCAGTGATGCGCCGCGAAGCACGAATGCGGAGCGTCGCGAGAACAAGAAACGCTTCGATGCCATCGAGCGCAAACTCGAGAAGGTGAAGGGGGAGCCCGAGCGCCTTAAAGGGGAGCTCGCTGCCATCGATCCAACCGACTATGCGGCGCTCGTTGCCAAGCAGGAGGAGATCGCTGCGGCAGAAGCCCTGATCGACGATCTCGAGAGCGAATGGCTCGAGCTCATCGATAGGATTTCCTAGCATATTCGTGGCGTGCGCTGGGACGAATGCCTGCTTACTTGCGTTACCATTGGTATGGTTTTGCGAGAAAGGGGGATTCATTCCATGTTTGATGTTGTCATCATCGGCGCGGGCGTCTCGGGAGCCGCCTGTGCGCGGGAGCTCTCCAAACGAAAGCTCTCGGTGTGCGTGCTCGAACGCGAGGAGGACGTCTGCTGCGGAACCACCAAAGCTAATTCCGCTATCGTTCATGCCGGCTTCGATGCTGCCACGGGCTCGCTCATGGCCAAGCTCAACGTACGCGGCAACGAGATGATGGGCCCGCTTTGCGAGGATCTGGGCGTCGATCTCAAGAACATCGGGTCGCTTGTCGTCTGCACCGACCCCGATGCTCGCGATGGTTTGCAGGCGCTGCTCGATCGCGGTGTTGCGAACGGCGTGCCCGGTCTCGAGATCGTCGAGGGCGAACGGCTGCGCGAGCTCGAGCCCAACCTTGCCGACGAGGTTGTCGCCGCACTCTGGGCACCGACCGCGTCGATCGTGAATCCCTTCCAGCTCAACTGGGCGCTTGCGGAGAACGCGCTCGCCAACGGCGTCGAGTTCGACTTCAACACCGAGGTCACCGGCGTCTCGCGCAACGAGGACGGCACATGGACCGTCTCCACGCCCGGCGAGGACTACACCGCACGCGTGGTCGTGAACGCTGCCGGCGTCTACGCGGACGTGTTCCACAACATGGTCTCCGACGATAAGATGGAGATCACGCCGCGCCGTGGCCAGTACTTCGTGCTCGACACCACGGCGGGCAAGCATGTGGGTCATACCGTGTTCCAGCTTCCCACCAAGCTCGGCAAGGGCGTGCTCGTGACGCCCACCACGGCGGGCAACCTCCTCGTGGGTCCCACCGCCGAGGACATCGATAACAAAGAGGGCACCGACACCACGGCTGCCGGCCTCCAGGAGCTTCTTGACAAGGCCGCGCTGAGCGTCAAGAACATCCCGTTCCGCGAGACCATCACCTCCTTCTCGGGCCTGCGCGCTCACCGCTCCGAGCACGATTTCGCGATCGGCGAGGTGGAGGGCGCTCCCGGCTTCATCGATTGCGCAGCTATCGAGTCTCCCGGCCTCACCTCCGCGCCCGCCATCGGCGAGATGGTTGCGGGTATCGTGGACGGAATCCTTAATCCCGAGATGCGCGACGACTTCATCGCCACGCGCGAGGGCATCCCCAACGTGGAATGGGCGACGCCCGAGCAGTGGGCTGCCCTTATCGAGCAGGATCCCGCCTATGGCCGCGTGATCTGCCGCTGCCGCAAGGTTACCGAGGCCCAGATCGTATCCGCCATCCACCATCCGCTGGGCGCCCGCTCGCTCGATGGCATCAAGCGCCGCACCGAGGCCTGCATGGGCCGCTGCCAGGCGGGCTTCTGCACGCCCAAGATCATGGAGATCCTCGATCGCGAGCTCGCAGACCTGGCCTATGCCGACATCACCAAGGCAGGTCCCGGGTCCGAGTTGATCGTCGGACGCGATAAGGAGCTGGAAGGAGGCGATGTCGCATGAGCATCTCCTACGATATCGTCGTCATCGGCGGCGGCCCCGCTGGTCTTGCCGCTGCCATCGCCGCACGCGATGCGGGCTGCACGTCCATCCTCGTGATCGAGCGCGATCGCGAGCTCGGCGGCATCCTCAACCAGTGCATCCACAACGGCTTCGGCCTCATCACCTTCGATGAGGAGCTCACGGGTCCCGAGTATGCTGCCCGCTTCGAGAAGATCGCCCTCGAGGGCGGCATCGACTTCATGCTCGACACCATGGTCATCGACGTCTCGCCCGATAAGGTCGTGACCGCCGTGAGCCAGGCCGAGGGCATGCAGTTCATCCAGGCCAAAGCTATCGTGCTCGCCATGGGATGCCGCGAGCGTCCCCGCGGCGCGCTCAACATCCCCGGATACCGTCCTGCGGGCATCTACAGCGCCGGTACCGCCCAGCGCCTTGTCAACATCGAGGGCTTCATGCCCGGCCGCGAGGTCGTCATCCTGGGCTCCGGCGATATCGGCCTCATCATGGCGCGCCGCATGACCTTCGAGGGCGCTCACGTGGCCTGCGTGGCCGAGCTCATGCCTTACTCGGGCGGCCTCAAGCGCAACATCGTTCAGTGCCTCGACGACTTCGGCATTCCGCTGCTGCTCTCGCACACCGTCGTGCGCATCGAGGGTCAGAAGCGCGTCGAGGCCGTCGTCATCGCCGAGGTGGATGGCCGCGGCAAGCCCATCCCCGGCACCGAGGTCACCTATCCCTGCGATACGCTGCT
>CAMNAH010000004.1 GCA_946530775.1 uncultured Coriobacteriales bacterium | reverse complement strand
CGTTGTACTCGCCCGTGCCCGAGAGGAAGTAGAAGATCTCGTTGTCGCCCTCGTGGGTGTGCTCGCCGATGGAGTTGCCCGGCTCGACCACCATGCGGTTGAAGAGCCTGCCCTTGCCGTAGAGCTCATCGACGCTCTCGCAGATCTTGTGCATCTCGACTTCGCCCTTGCCGCCGCGGATGCACTTATACTCGATTGCCTGATCTTCCTTGCGCCTGATCATGGTCTTCACTCCTCGTTGCTCTGCATGGGATCCGTCAGAAGGCTGCGGATGAAATCGTTCAGCACGCTTTGCTGCTCCATGGCTGCGCCGGCTGCGATCTGCTCGAGTTCGGCGGGATCGATCTCGGCGGCATCGGCATCGCCAGGCGTGACGATGAAGTCGCGCACGTCGAGCACAAGGCCCTTCTCGGCAGCCAAGGAGATGATCTTGCTGATGTCCTTCGCCCAAAACGCCTCGATGATCTGCGCCTTGAACACCTCGTCGCTCGCCGCCAGGGCATCAAGCTGCTTGATCTTCTCGATTCTCTCGCTCATATCCGCCCCTTCCGCACGTAGCTGCCTTTATCTTAAACGCTGTCTGATTTGACTAGTAATACGGCGCTCGGCGAAAAGCATCTCAGGGCTAGACGCACCCGCAGACGGCAGGTTGCCGCTGTTTTGAAAGCAATCTTTGGTTTTCTAGACAAGATTTTTCGAAAAGCTGTCCAGAAAACCAAAGGTTGGTCTGATCCCAACGCCTTTTGGGACAAAAAATCGCAGGAATTTGTCTCAAAAGGCGAAGAGGGAGGCGGAGAGGGCGTTTGAGGCCCGGCTAGCTCGCATTATCGGCCAGCCAACGGCGCTTGAACACGTATTTATCCACCAACACGGGCTCATCGCGGCCCCAATCCTCCACGCAGCCCGTGAAGAGGGGTAGAAATCCGTTCTTCGCGAGTGCCCGCGCCGAAGCAACGTTCTCCTCCATCACGTGCGCGGTGATGGTACGCGTGGTGGTCTGGTCGAGCAGATAGCCTTTGAGCAGGGAAACCACCTCGGTGGCGATGCCGCGTCCCCAGTACGGCTGGGCAATGCGGTAGCCGATCGACACCTTGGGCTTGCCCTCCTCGAGCGCATAGATTTCGGCGATACCCACCAGGGCATCCGGAGCCTCGCGCAAACAGATCGCCAGCAGGATCGACTCCTTGGTATCGAAGCACTCAGCGCGCATGTGCTCGATCGCATAGGCGGCGTCATCGTATTTATGCTCATAGAGAAACGTGGGCAGCAGCCTATAGACCGCCTCGCTACGCGCGAACTCCGCAAGCGCCGGCGCATCCGCCGCGCACATCTCGCGCAGGATCACATGCTCGCCCTCGATGCGGGGCATCTCGTCGAACGGCGCGAGCTTCATGGCGCAACCCTAGATGAGTCCGAGCATCGCCGCGCTCATACCGAAGGTGAAGTGGATGAGCGCGAGGCCCCAGATGGAGCGCTGCTTCATGTAGATGATGCCGAACACGCCGAGCATAAGGCCAGCTCCGAGCATGAAGAAGGGGGTGTAGCTCAGATGCAGCGTGGCGAACATGAGCGTCGACATGATGATGGCGACAGCGGGCACATGCTTGCCGGTCAGCACGTGCAGCAAGCTCTCCTGCATGATGCCGCGCGTCAGGAACTCCTGGATGATCGCCGTGAAGATGTAGGAGACAAACCTGTACGGCGTCACCCACGAGGGATCGTAGAACGCCTCCGGGTGCACGATGATGTCTGGCGCAGCCCTCATGAGAATGAGCTTGAGCACCGAGAAGAACGCGATGATGCCCAGGCAGGCGATGCCGTCGATCTTGAGGTTGTGCGCCAGGTTCCTGGTGCCCAGGCCGAGGTCGTCGATGGTGAGCGAGGTTGCCTTGAACACATAGAAGCCCAGAAGGACGCCGCCCACCTCGAGGATGCGGGTCATGCCCGCAGGCTCGAACGGCTGGCCGAGGTAGTTCCAGACCGAATAGATGAAGATGAACAAGCAGATGTAGACGATCGACGAGAGGAACACGATGATCGATTCGCGATGCAGGCGCTCGGCGGCCTCCTCGGCGGTGATATCCGCGCAGGTGACGACGATGTAGCGCTCGCCGTTATGCACAAGGTGCGAGCTCGTGACAAAGAACAGGTAGCGCGTGCCGTCCGGCGCATAGAAGGGGCATCTCCCCTGCTGGCGCGAGTCCTTGTCGCGCACGGCATCGAGCACCAGCTCGTAGAAATCATCGTTCTCGGCGCGCGTGTTCTCGGAGAAGAACGCGCCGAACGACTGGCCCACATAGTCGCCGATGCCCATGGTGGCGCGCGCCGCCTCGTTGGCATAGACGATCTTGCCATGCGGTCCCAGCACGATGGCGCAACCCGGCATATCGGCAAGCGCACGCTCGCCATAGGCGGTCACGGCGTCGAAAGCGAACCCATCATGTTCCATGCACTGCACCTCTTTTAACGATATGCGGTGTATTCAACATGAGCATACCACCGCGCGGAGGCGGTGCATCTTATTCACGGGCAGGCGAACGGCCGAAAGCTTCTGCGCGGGTGCAATCAACTAAGATGGAATATGGTTCTTTTTTGTGCATACGTGCAGCGAAGGGGTTCTCGATGGCACGACGCAAAGATAAGAAGCCCGTTCTTCGGTGGTGGGGATTGCTCGCTGAGTTCGCCCGCGCGAGGCGCTGGATGGTCGGCGCCGTCCTGTGCGTTGCCTGCGTCTCGCTCGCCTTCACGCAGCTGGGCTTTTTGGGACTCGGAACGCGTGGCGAGTTCTCCGCCTATGCGGTGGTCATGCTCATACCCATCACGCTTGCCGCACTCATGCTCGGACCTCTCGGCGGCTTCGCAATAGGCCTGGTCGGCGGCGGCGTGCTCTACGCGCACGCCTTGCTCATGCCCCTCGGATACTACGAGATCGCCTTCATCACGCCGTTCATCACGCTGCTTGCCATGCCGCTTACGGGGCTGCTCATAGGAATCCTGTTCGCGCTCGCCCTGCGCAACGAACCCAGCCGCAAAAAGAGCGTCATCAGGATCGTCATCATATGCGTTGTCGTCTCGTGGCTTTTCAGCCTCGCCTTCATGACCAACGTGTTCTTCTCCATTCTCACCAACCTTATGGGCGCAAGCACCGGAGGCGTCACCCACGACGAGATAATGAACGCCGTGGAGAGCGTGACCCTGCGCTCGGTGATGCGTCTGGGCAATATCGGCCTTCAGGCATGGACCGACGCGGCCCTCATGGCGGTGGCGAGCATCATCTCGTTCTTCATCATCGAAGAGGCAAAGAGGCTCGAGGGCATCATGCGCCTCAGGACCCTGTTCCGTTCCTGGCTCGGCGTGGTCGTTGCCGTGGCATTCATGATCACGGCCGCCATCAGCTACGTCGCCGTCACCGAGACCGAGCTCAGAACCGCAGAGAAGAACATGCGCAACGAGTGCGCATACCTGATCAACCAGCTCGAGAGCTCCGATGCCCGCATCATGAGCTTCGTCGATTTCTTCAACGAGATCGGCTTCGACCTCTTGTCCCTCTCAGACGAGCAGCTCTCCGGGCTTGTCGATGCGCTCTCGTTCAGAGACCTGCTCGTGGGTTATTCCGAAGAGAACGACGGCATCGTTGCAATCTTCACCGAGGCCGGCACCCTGCTCATCTCGGATACGCCCTTCTCTGCGAACTTCCCCACCATCCAGGACTGCTTCGATGAAGAGGTCATCTGGGCCATCAAGCAAAGCGTCGAGACCAATCAGACGCAGCGCACCATGTACAGCTACAACATCACGTCGCTCATTCCCGCCAACGAGGCGGACAAGCTGCTCCACACCGAGATCGGCTTTCTCACCGCCGTGCAGCAAAGCGGTTTTCTCGTGGTGATCATGGTGCCGGCAAGCATGGTGTTCGCCGACCGCCTGGCAGCCGTGGGCAGCTCGCTCCTCTCGTCGGCCGTGCTGCTGCTCTCGGTGTTCTTCATCGTCTCGCGCCTGCTCGACCAGGTTGTCGCCAAGCGCATCGACGAGACCAACAACGTACTCGAAAGCATCACCGCCGGCAACCTCGATGCAACCGTCGAGCATAGCGATACGATCGAGTTCAACTCGCTAGCAACGGGCATCAACACCACCGTCAACGCGCTGAAGGGCTGGATCGCCGAAGCCGAGACGCGCATGGACTCCGAGCTCGCAGCAGCCAAGTCCATCCAGGAGTCCGCGCTGCCGCGCACCTTCCCTCCCTTCCCCAACATCCCGCACTTCGATGTCTTCGCGTCCATGGACCCCGCGCGCGAGGTGGGCGGCGACTTCTACGACTTCTTCCTCCTAGGCGACGATGCCACGCCTGAGCAGGGCAAGCTCGGGTTCCTCGTGGCGGACGTCTCGGGCAAGGGCGTGCCGGCATCGCTCTTCATGATGAAGGCCAAGGCCCTCATCCACGATGCCATGGAGAGCGGCATGGAGCTGGGCGCCGCCATCGAGAGCGCCAACCACCAGCTCTGCGTGGGCAACGACGCCAACATGTTCGTGACCGCCTGGATCGGCGTGCTCGACTACGCAACCGGCCACGTGGATTACGTCAACGCCGGCCACAACCCGCCCATGCTGCGCTCGGGAGAGGACGGCTCCTGGCAGTGGCTCCGCAAGAAGTCGGGCATCCCCCTAGGCTCCTTCGACGGCCTGCCCTACAAGGCGCACTCGCTCGAGTGCAAGCCGGGCGACACGTTCGTGATCTACTCCGACGGCGTGACCGAGGCGATGGACGTGGACGGCCAGCTCTATGGGGAGCCGCAGCTCGAGACCCTGCTGAACAGCCTCACCGAGCGCCACCCCCATGGGCTCGTGGGCTGCGTCTGGCGCGATGTGAAGCGCTATGCCGGCGAGGCGGAGCAGTCGGATGACATCACGATCCTCTCGCTCGAGGTGGGCGTGCCCCCCGAGTCACCCGATGACTGGGCCGACTAAGCGCACATCGTTTGCAAATCGGCGCGTCTGGGACAGCGCAGTAGAATAGTGCTGTTAGACCATCGTTCAGTTGGAGCACGACCGCATGAACCTCAAATCCCTCACGTCCCAAGGCGCTGCCGCACGCGAACGGCTCGGATCAGAACCTGTCAAAAAGCTGATGCGCATCATGGCGGTGCCGTCCGTGGTCGCCATGCTCATGCAGGCGCTCTACCCTTCACCAGAAGCAGTACACCAAGCTGCGCATGGCCGATTTGGATACCGTCGACGACGAGGTCATGCAGGCGTTCACCCGCTGCACCGATCGCGATGCCCTGAACGACCTGCTCTATGCCTACTACCACCTGGGCGATGTCCGCAACGCCACCAACCACGCGTCCGATGAGTCCGACGGTTTCGTGGGCGTGCGCGAGGAATCCGATGTGAGCGCGCGCATGGAGATGATCAGCCAAGCGGTAAAATACTTTATCGTGAGCTACGACAAGGTCATCGGCTGCCTGGACGAAACCAAGCCGATCGTCCTTGTTACCAACGAGGAGATCGTCGCCCAGGCGAAGACGCTGCGCCCGCAGCGCTTCGCACCGAAGAAGTAGCGGAGGAGCAAGATGGCAGCAAACGACACCCGCAGGGGAAACGACCGCAAGAACGGGCGCGCCGAGGCGGCGCGTGCACACATCGCCGAGATGGACGAACGCTTCTCGGCAGATATCGCCCGCTCGCTCGCCGAGCTCAAGGTGTATGACGGATCGCCCGAGGTCTCCGCCCAGGGCTGCATGCCCACCGTTAAGGTGGTCGACCAGGATTCCGCCTCCGCCGTGCTCGAGCAGGGCCGCGGTCTGGGCAGCGCCTGCGACATGGCGTTGCTCGACTTCGCGTCGTTCATCAACCCCGGCGGCGGCTACGAGCGCGGCGCCTGGGCGCAGGAGGAGGCCATCTGCTCCGAGTCCACGCTCTTCAACGTGCTGCGCGAGCAGCGCCCCTGGTATATGGAGAACCGCCGCCGCAACATCAACTGCGAGCTCTACCGCAACCGCGGCCTCGTGGTGCCCAAGGTGCGCTTCGAGCGCGACGGCTACCACAGCTACGCCGACGTCATCGTGGTGGCGGCGCCGTTCGCCAAGCGCGCCCGCGAGGAATACAACGTAAGCGAGTCCGCGCTGCTCGCCGCCATGCGCAAGCGCATTCACTTCGTGATGGCCATCGCCGACGAGCTGGGCCACAAGAAGCTCGTGCTCGGCGCCTTCGGCTGCGGCGTGTTCGGTTGGGATGCCAGCGTGGTGGCGCGCCTGTTCCTCGAGGAGCTGGCAACCGGCACGCACGTGGCCGAGCAGATCACCTTCGCCATCCCCCGTGCGCGCTTCGACGAGAACCTCGCGAAGTTCCAGCATGCCTTCGCCAAGTTCCCCCAGGTCAACGACGAGCCGTATACCAAGCCTGTCGAGAAGCCCCGTGCCGAGGCCAAGGTCGAGGACGATGAGGATGAGGACGACTGGCGGAAGTACCTCTAAGACCTGTCCCGTACCGAAATCTAACCTCTCGACCTCCCTATCAGCCTTTTGAGACAAATTCTCGGAATGATTTGTCTCAAAAGGCTGAGGATGGTGCTGTAATGTGCGATATAGCAGGCGTTCATCCTCGAAAGACACCAACATGAGCTCTGTCTGGAACCGCATCCTCGCACTTCTCTTCTCCCTGAGCCTTGTACTCGGGTTGGTTGGATGCGCCGCGCCCCAGCCCGAGCCACAGCCCAGCCCGGCACCCGATTCCGCCACGACGCCCGCTCTCGAGGACTGCCCGGTTATCGAGGACACCGATTTCGGCGGCGTCTACCTCGACATCACGATCGACGATTTCAACGACCTCGGCTTCTCGTTCGGCGATTGCGTGAGCATCTACTTCTCCAACGGGTACAAGCTCGAGTACATCCCCTACTACAACGGCTACTACACGCTGAGAGGGGATCCGCTGCTGGTGGGATATCCCGGATACCCGCATATCGCAGCGAAGATCAACAGCGGCGACTCCCTGTGGCAGGTAGCGCATCTCGTCGAGGGGGATACCGCGACCGTCGTGCTCGAGGAGAAGGACGCCTTTACCACCGTGCAGGAGACATACAACCTCTCATACGGAAACGATCGTGCGGGCTTCACCTCCGATGAGCAGTTCGCCAACTTCCGAGCGCTCTCGGGAGGCTCCCTTGCCGACGGGGCCTTCTATCGGAGCGCCTCCCCCATCGACGACGAGTTCAACCGTGCGAGCTACGTGAACGGGCTCGCCCAAAACGCGGGCGTGCGCTTCATACTCGATCTCTCCGACTCCGAGGAGGAGATCCAGGCGTTCGCCGTCGAAGCCGAGGCGAAGGGAACGGACAACACCCATTTCAACCTCCTCGACGAGGAGGGCAACGTGCTCGGTCTCAACCTCGGCTCGAACTACGCGGCGCCGGAGTACGCCGAGGGGCTCGCCCAAGGCTTCATCGAGCTCGAGCAGCACGAGGGGCCCTACCTCATCCACTGCATCGAGGGCAAGGACCGGACCGGGTTCGTCTGCATGCTGCTCGAGGCGCTCGCCGGAGCATCGTACGAGGAGATCCTCGACGACTACATGGCAACTTACGAGAACTACTACGGCATCACCCGCGAGAGCCACCCCGAGCAATACTATGCCGTGGCAGACCTCATGCTGCGCGACATGCTGTGCTACATCGCCGACCTCGAGTCCGATGCCGACCTCACGCGGGTCGACTACTACGAGCCCGCCCGCGCCTACCTGCGCAAAGGCGGCATGACCGACGAGCAGATCGATGCGCTGGTTGCAATTCTTATCGATGGAGAAGCGCAGGAGCTGCGGGAGGCGGCCTAGCGCAGGAGTACAATACCTCCCATGCAACCGAAGGTCGACGACAAGCGCATCTATACCCTGAGCGAGGAGCAGCCTGCAAAGGCCGTGGTCAAGCTCGGGGTGCCGCTTATCGCGGGCATGTGCATCATGGT
The DNA here is from genome assembly GCA_946530775.1 of uncultured Coriobacteriales bacterium. The sequence continues at coordinate 8,261 of CAMNAH010000004.1, read as the reverse complement.
GCTCTACAACCTGGTCGACACCTACTTCATCGGCCTGCTCCATGACGATTACCAGCTGGCGGCCGTCAATCTCGCCTATCCCGTGATGATGGTCACCATCGCGCTCTCGAACATGATCGGCACGGGCGCCTCGTCGCTCATCGCGCGCAGCCTGGGCGCGGGCGACACCGCGAAGGCCAACCATACGCTCACGACGGGATTCGTGCTCACGGTTGCCAACAGCGTCATCGTCGCAGCGGTGGGGCTGGCCCTGCTTCCCGCAATCGTCGCCGGCCTTGGAGCCAAGGACAACACCTTCGCCTATACGCAGGACTACGTGCGCGTGCTGCTGCTCGGCAGCCTCTTCACCATGGGCAACTACACCTTCGGCCAGCTCCTGCGCAGCGAGGGCTCGGTCAGGCAATCCGTGGCCGGCATGGTAGTGGGAACCGTCGCCAACATCATCCTCGACCCCCTCTTCATCTTCGTGCTGGGCATGCAGATCAAGGGCGCCGCCATCGCCACGATCCTTGGAAATGCCGCCGGCATGGCCGTCTCGCTCGCCTTCTATGCGCGCGGCGCCACCCTGCTCAGGCCCGAGGCGCGCTACATCCGCCCCACGGCGGAGATCCTGCGCGAGATCTACCTCGTGGGCATCCCGGCCACGCTCGAAACGCTCCTTACCTCGGCCGCCTACGTTGTCAACAACAACCTCGCCGTGGGCTATGGCGAGCTCACGGTTGCCGCCATGGGCATCGCCCAGAAGATCCTCAGCCTGGGCAACTACATCTACCAGGGCTTCGCCGCGGGCACCCAGCCCATCATGGGCTACAACTGGGGCGCGCGGAACTTCCAGCGCATGCTCGACGTGCTGCGTGCGGGCGTTGGCGTGGTGAGCGGCACCGAGCTCGCGGTCATGGCCGTCTGCGGCCTCTTCGCACCGCAGCTCATGGGCATCTTCACCGAATCGCCCGAGGTCATCGCCACCGGCACGCAGGTGCTGCGCGCCCTCATGTGGATCCTGCCCTTCGTGGGCGCCACCTCCATGAGCAGGATGTCGTTCCAGGCCATGGGAAAGCCCCAGTTCGCCTTCGCCATCACCCTGGTGCGCCAGCTCGTCTTCTATGTGCCGCTGCTGCTCCTGCTCAACCGCATCTTCGGATTCGGCGGCATGATCTGGGCCCAGCCCGTCACCGAGGCCGTCATGATGGCGGTTTCGATCTACCTCCTCTATTCGACCATCAGGCGCGAAGAAGGGCTCCGCTGAGCCCGGCGAATCTGACCGTGCGAATAAATATTTTCAATTATTGAGACAAACCGCTCGTCACGGGCATTTCAGTGTTGTGTCAAAGCGGCACGACTATTCGTGCAGATGTCTTGAACGGAGGGCATCATGACATTTCCCAACGCGTACGCGGGCGTGAAGAAGCTCTTCACCGCCAACATTCTCCAGATCATCGGGGTCATTCTGCTGATCATCACGGCCATTGCGGGCATCGTCGGCAGCTGGATCCTCGAGATCTTCATCGACACCGACGTCGCGGGCATCGGCGGCATTGCGATCCTCGCCCTGCTGCTTGCCTGCTACATCCTCTACCTCGTGCTTCTCTCCCATACCAAGAAGGCGCTCGCGACCGCATAGGCGGCTCGGACAGAACGCAACGAAGGCACCCCGCGGGGTGCCTTCTGTTTTGAGTTTGCTCTCTCGTCACAGGGGAGCAAACCAACTTCAGTCCTCGTAATCAAGCGTCTCCGAAGGATTTGCTCTCACCGCAGCAGCGAGCAAACCGCAGTGGCAATCTAGCAGACAACCGTTTTGGACGGGTTGCTCTTCTCCTGCAGATAGCAAATACCACAATGCCGTCACACAACCGAATCACACAGAAAAAGGCCTCGCAAGCAGGCCTTTCTTAATCTAGTGACAGATTTCTGCAAGATAACTGTCAGCCTGCTGTCAGCTATAAAAAATAGTTATTCACAAAGTCGACTTTTCAACATCGATGACCGATATAATCCCCGAAAACCAAACCGGAGGTCATCGCCATGTCGATCATACTCAGTCACAGCACTGCTCTCGAACGGCTTCGTGCAATCCCTCCTTCTTTCGATAATTCGCCAATCATCCAAGAGCCGCTAGTCCTTCCCGCGGCTCCCTCGATTCGCGAACTCGATCCTATCGAGATGCGAAGGTTCGGCGTTACCCAAACACCGATAAACATTCTTACCAAAAGGCAGAGCAGGTCACCGCAATCACCACGAGTTAGAACGCACATGCAGTCTGCCGATCCGATACCCGAAAATCTCCTGCGCCAGGTGGCGCCAGACATATACACATCCGGTCCCGAGCTGGTGTTCATCCAGATGGCAAGCCAGCTGTCGTTTGTCGGACTTGTTGTGCTCGGATTCGAGCTCTGCGGTGCTTACAGCCACTTCGCGCCCCTGGTTTCCGGATTCTATGAGCGCAAGCCCTTGACGACAAAGAAACGCATCGAGGAGGTCATCGACCTTTTCAAGGGCATGCACGGCCGCAGTGCCGCGAAACATGCACTCCCTTACATACTCGAAGACAGCGCATCTCCCATGGAGACGGTCCTCGCATGCATGCTGACCTTCCCATCCGAGATGGGTGGGGAGGGATTTCTGCCTCCCATGCCCAACAAAGAGGTGATGCTCAGCAAGGCAGGGGCACGCATCACAAAAACAGGCTCGTGCAAGGTTGATCTCGGATGGCCCGATATCAAAATCGGATTGGAATATAACGGCGGGCCCTACCATACCGATGAGAAGAAGGATCGCTTACGCCGAGAAGCACTCGCCCACGAGAAATGGACCATCTATACGGCGGATATCGATCGACTATCTGACTTCAAGGAATACGAGGCGCTGGTCAATCTCATCGAGGACGAGATTCCACGGACTCCCAGCACCACACGTGCAAAGAAAGGCACATCTAAGCGTCTGTTCGAGCGGCTGATGAAGGCAACTCGGGCAGGTCTGGGCGTGAGTGCTGCGCTCTTTGGAACGGCCATCCCCTTTGGAGCAGTAAAGATTCACTTCTCATAGCACATGGTTGGATTGGATTTGCTCCCTCACTATGAGAGAGCAAATGTGCGCCAGCCTTGAAAGCGGAGCTTTTGGAACGATTTGCTCCCCTACCTGAGGGGAGCAAATCGGCAATAGCGGCTCTATACAGATATGACCAGGTGGTTTGCTCCCCTACCTGAGGGGAGCAAAACGTTCTGGAACAGCCTTACTCAACCGCGACGGTGCGCTCCTCGTCGATGGCCGCGACCTTGTCGCGGCGACGCGCGTACTTCTCGGCAGTGAGGGCATCCGTGGACATCCAGGTCTTCACGATGGCCATCGCGAGCACAGGACCGATGAGCTTTCCTCCGATGCAGAGCACGTTGGCGTCGTTATGCTGGCGCGCAAGCTCCGCGCACACGGGGTCCTGGCACACGCAGGCGAAGATGCCGCGGAACTTGTTGGCGATCATCGCCGAGCCGTACCCCACGCCATCGACGAAGATGCCGCGCTCGCACTCGCCCTTGGCCACCGCCATCGAGGCGGGATAGATGAAGTCGGAGAGGTCGCAGCCCTCCTCATCGTAGGTGCCGAAGTCGACCACCTCGTGGCCCTCCTCCTCGAGCCACGCCTTGATCTGGTTCTTGAGCTGGGTTCCCGCATGGTCGTTCGCCATGGCGATTCTCATGATTGCCTCCCCGTAATCGAATGCTGGCGCATACGCACTGTCTACAGCATATCCTCGGCACCTCAGGGTCGGGCAAACGTCTATGCTGAATAGCAGATACATTCCGTTGAAAGGATTGAACGTGACCATCGCAGTCTCTACGTTTGGAACCCTCGCCGACGGCACGGACGTCAAGCTCTTCGCAATCGAGAACGGCCACGGCATGCGCCTCGAGCTCATCGACCTCGGCGCCTGCATCACGCGGCTCTATGCGCGCGATGAGCAGGGACAGCTCCGCGATGTGGTGCTCGGACTCGACTGCGCCGAAAGCTACCTCGACAATCCCGTCAACCTGGGTGCCACCGTGGGGCGTTGCGCCAATCGCATCGGCCGTGCGCGCTTCTCGCTCGACGGCGTGGAGTACCGCCTTGGGGTGAACAACAACGCCAACAACCTGCACTCGGGCCCCGATTACTGGTTCCAGCGCATGTGGCAGGCAACGGTTGACGAGGAACGCAATGCTGTGACGTTCCATCTGGATTCGCCCGACGGCGATCAGGGCTTCCCCGGCGCCGTGAGCGTGAACGTGACCTACATGCTCACCGAGAATGACGAGGTCATCGCTGACTACGCAGCGGATCCCAACGCCCGGACCGTCATCAACATGACGCAGCACTCCTATTTCAATCTCAACGGACATGATGCGGGCAGCATCCTCGACCACGTGCTGCAGATGGACGCAGACCGCTATACCGAGGTGGACTCCGAGCTCATCCCCACCGGCGTGCTGCCCGAGGTCGAAGGCACGGCGATGGACTTCCGCACGCCGCAGCGCATCGGGGCGCGCATCGACGCCCCCGAGGCACGTGTCGCCGAGTTTGGCGGCTACGACCACAACATGTGCTTCTCCACGCCGTATGGCGAGGTGCGCCGCACGATCACGCTTATCGGCGATGAGAGCGGCATCAAGATGGACGTGCTCACCGACACCCCCGGCGTGCAGCTCTACATCGGCAACACGCTCCACGAGAGCCGCTGCAAGGACGGCGCATCCTATGGTCCGCACGATGCGCTCTGCCTCGAGACGCAGTTCTATCCCGATGCGATCAACCATGCCGACTGGCCGCAGCCGGTCTTCTCGCCCGAGCGCCCCTACCGCTCGCGCACGGTATTCGCGTTCTCGACGCGCTAGCGATTACAAACAGACGTTCTATTTTTGTCCAGTGCCTCTGTCACACTTGGGATATGTTCCATACGTCAGGAGGCATATATGGATGAGCCAATCGTAGTGAGCAATCCCAACGATTCCAAAGCGGGTGAGGAGCTCGTCTATACCGACATAAGGCAACTGCTCGAGCAGGCACGGCATAAAACCGCTCAGGCAGTAAACAATATCATCGTCGAGACCTATTGGAAGATAGGAAAACGCATCTCAGAGGAAGTCGGGGAGCGCGCAGAATATGGCAAGCATCTGCTCGACTATCTCTCCATGCGTTTAACCACCGAGTTCGGGAAAGGCTTCACCGAGCGCAATCTACGACAAATGAGGCAGTTCTACCAAACCTTCCCAATTCGGCACACACTGCGTACCGAATTGAGCTGGTCTCACTACAGAAGAATCATGCGTGTGGGGTCTGAAGAGGCCCGAACATGGTATGCCAATGCCGCCGCAGAAGGCCATTGGAGCGAGCGCGAACTCAAGCGCCAAATTGATTCGCATCAATATGATCGTCTGCTTCATTCTCAGAAAGCCACTGATATCGAACAGGCCGATCACACTGGCAAACCTGAGGCTAACGCTATGGACAACGTCTTCAAAGACCCCTATGTGCTCGAATTCCTCGATATCGATTCCGAGGGGCTACTCGAAGCCGACCTCGAGCAGGCATTAATTGATAGCCTGCAGGCGTTTCTGCTCGAGCTCGGAAACGGCTTTTCATTCGTCGGGCGTCAGAAACGTCTTAGTGACGGGGCCGATGACTACTACATAGACCTCGTGTTCTATAACTATCTGCTCAACTGCTTCGTGCTCATCGACTTGAAAACGGGAAAGCTCACACCGCAAGATGTCGGACAGATGGACTTCTATCGGAGGCTCTATGATGATCTCTATCGTCCAGATGGAGCAAACCCCACGGTTGGGCTCATCCTCTGCGCCGAGCATTCCGAGACGGTCGCACGATACTCTGCGCTTGCAGACGGAAACCCGCTGCTTGCAGCAGAATACCTGACCCGGCTTCCAACCGAAGAAGACCTTATCAGCGTCATCGAGCGCAATAAACGTGAGTTCGAGAGAAGGAGCCTCCCCCAAGCAGTCGACTGTTAGGCTTGTTCCTCGTTAAGCAGCTCGCGGAGCTCGTCAGGCGTGAGATAGTGGCGCTTGCCGCAGAAGTGGCAGTAGATCTCGGCCGTCTCGTTCTTGGCGATCATGTCGCGGAGCTCCTCCTTGCCCAGCGCAAGCGCGGCGCGCTTGGCGCGCTCGTGATCGCAGCCGCAATAGAACTCCACGGGAGACACGCCCAGCTCCTCGTAGCCCAGATCGCGCAGCAAGTAGCCGAGGATCTCGCTCGGCCCCATGCCCTGCTCGAGCATGTCGGTCACCGAGCTGATGCCCGTGAGGTTTGCCTCGAGACGGTCGATGAGCGCGTCGTCGTAGCCGGGCATGAGCTGGAGGATGAAGCCGCCCGCCTGACGCACGGTGGTATCGCCGTTCACGAGCACGCCCACGCCCACCGAGGTGGGAATCTGGTCGGAGAGCAGGAAGTATGCCGCAAGGTCGTCGCCGATCTCGCCCGAGACGAGACCCACCTGGCTGGTATAGGGCTCGGCACCGGGAAGGTCATGCACCACGGTGAGCGACCCGCTGCCGATGGCACCGCCCACGTCGAGCTTGCCCAGGCCATTGGGCGGCAGCCACACGTTGGGATGGTTGACGAAGCCCTTGACCTGGCCCTTGCTGTTAGCCGTGACCGTGATGCCGCCCAGCGGACCGTCGCCCGCGATCTGCAGGGTGAGCAGCTCGTCCTCGCTCTTGAAGATCGCCGCCATCATGAGGCCGCCCATCATGAGGCGCCCCAGCGCGGCGGTGGCAACGGAGCTCGTGCTGTGGTTCTCGTGCGCGGTCTCCACCGTGGTGCGCGCCGTCACGGCAATGGCGCGGATGAGGCCATCCGCCGCCGTGCCGCGCACCATGTGATCGCCGCGGCGGATCTTCTCGTTTTCGAAATCGATGACGTTATCCTGGGGCATGGAAACGCTCCTTAGCGGTTGTCGATGCGCGAGACGTGGCTGATGGTGATGGTGAGCTGGCCATCGTCGCCGCGCGAGAAGTCGATGAAGCCCTTGCGGTCGGCAAGGTCGGACGGGAAGGTGATGGTGACGCCGGTGTCGGTGCGGATGCTGTGGGTCTTGGCCATGCGGTTGGCAGCACCGCGGCGCACGGGCACCTCCTCGGGGAGCTCCTGCTGGGCAACCTCGCGCTCGTAGCGCTCGCGCAGGTCGTCGCGGTCGGCGAAGATCTCGCGTCCCACGGCGAGCGGCGACACGACCTCCTCCATCTCGGCAGCCTTGGCGAGCACTGCCTTGGCGCGCGGCACCTCGAGCGCCGGCGAGAGGCCCGCCTGCTCGGAAACCTCCTCCACGATGGCCGACACGGCGGTGAACACATCGCGGCCGGAGGGGCGCGCGTGGCACTTGAGAAAGTCGTCGGCGATCACGTTGACCTCGCGGCCGGCGATGAGGCGGGGCTTATCGGAGAAATCGATCGCCATGGTGCGCTCGTTCACGAGCAGGTAGCTCACGATCTTCTGCGTGGGGCTGGGCAGCGTGCCGTCGTTTCTGAAGATGCCGTTCATATCGGCATCGAGCTCATGCGAGAAGGTGAGCTTGCGCGGAAGCACGAGCACGGCGAAGTAGCGCGGGGCATCGCCTTCGAACGAGGGCGCCTCATCCTCGCCAGCGCCGCCCTTCATCTCGACCGTCTCCTCGAACTCAGCCACAAGCAGGTCCGCCTGCTCCACGGCATCGGCGCGGCGCAGCTCCTCCCAAAACCACTGCGCCACCTCGATGGAGAGCCCCACGAAGTCGTTCTGCCCCGAGAGGTAGTCCATGAGCTGGCCCGCGAACAGGCTGTCCTCGGCAAACTCGCCGTGGCGGCTCTCGGGGCTCGCGGTGATGCGGCGCAGGTGGCGCTGCACGTAGCTCTTGGTCTGGCGGTCGTCGAGCGGGAGCTCTGCCTGCGAGAGGTAGGCGCTGCCCACCTCGAAATCGAAGGCGTGGAGGATGGCATGGTTGGTGCGGAGCATGGTATCCCTTCTGTTTGGAGCAATTATCCAGCATACCCCAAACAGACGGCCGCGGTGCTATCGGGCTTGCTCCGCATCGGGAAGCGCCTTGGCAAGATAGACGGCATAGGCGAGCGAGATCAGCGCGCCGGTGCCCACCGCTGCGACGACGGACATCTCTGCGGTTCCGAAGAGAGCAAGGCCGGCCGCCTCGTCCTCGAAGATCGTGAGCGCGTTGTTGACCATGTGGAACATGATGCACGGCCAGATGCTGCCGCTCTTGAGCATGACCTCCACCATCATGAATC
>CAMNAH010000003.1 GCA_946530775.1 uncultured Coriobacteriales bacterium | reverse complement strand
GTGGTGCCGATGGGGGTGAAGATGCCGTGGTTGATGGCGTTGTTGAGGAAGAGCACCTTAGCGGGCTCGATGAAGATGGCGAGCAGGGGGACGAGGCCGAGATCGGTCAGGGCCTGGACGCCTGCGGTGAGCACGGTGAGGATCGCACCCATGAACGGGCCGACGGCCACATAGCTGAAGAGGGTGAGCAGCAGGCCGAGAATGCCGAGCGAGAAGTTGTCGATGAGCATCTCGAAGCCCGCGGGCGTCCAGGACTTGGACCAGGAATCCCACTTCTTGATGACCCAACCAGCGAGCGGTCCCATGAGCATGGCGCCCATGAGCATCGTGTACTCGGAGCCCACGATGGCGCCCACGATGGCGATGGAGGCGATGACACGGCCGCGCTTGCCTCCGACGATCTCGCCGCCCTGCCCGGCGATGAGGATGGGGATGAGATAGCTGAGCATGGGGCCGACGATCTGGCTGAACGAGGCGTTGGGCACCCAGCCCGTATCGATGAACAGTGCAGTGAGGAAACCCCAAGCGATGAACGCGCCGATGTTGGGCATGACCATCGAGCTGAGGAACTTCCCGAACCGTGAGACAGATTCGCGAGCAGAAGCCATAGCCTTTCCTTTCACTCTCCTACAACTAATTGTTGTACCAACAGTTAGTTTTGCGTAATAGTTGTCGAAACAACAATACGTGATTGAAGCCATTATAGGCCGCTGCACATGGATAGCAAGAGGTAATTTGAACAAATTGGGGATTTTTGGAATAACAGGCGGATTGTTGACATGCAATTATCGGTTGTTAGAATAACAATTGTTAGGCATTATACCGAAGGGTATTCGGGAAAGGTGGTCGTCATGCGCACTAAAGCGGTCAGGATGTACGGCAAGATGGATCTGCGTATGGAGGAGTTCGAACTCCCCGCGATCAAGGACGACGAGATGCTTGTTCGCATCGTGTCCGATTCCATCTGCATGTCCACATACAAGATGGCGAAGCTCGGGGCGGAGCACAAGCGCGTGCCGGCAAACATCGCCGAGCACCCGGTCATCACGGGCCACGAGTTCGCCGGCGATATCGTCGAGGTTGGTGCCAAGTACAAGGACCTCTATAAGCCCGGCCAGAAGTTCACCATCCAGCCTGCGCTCAACTACAAGGGTTCCATGGATTCGCCCGGCTATTCGTATGAGTTCTGCGGTGGAGACTCCACCTACTGCATCCTCCCCATGGAGGTCTTCGATGCCGACTGCTTCCTGCCGTATGAGGGCGATGCCTATTACCAGGCGTCGCTTATCGAGCCGGTGAGCTGCTCGGTTGGCGCGTTCCATGCTGCGTATCACACGTCGATGACTGACTACATCCACAGGATGGGCATCCGCGAAGGCGGTAACCTGGCGATCATGGCCGGCGCTGGTCCCATGGGCCTCGGCGCGCTCACGTATGCGATTCACCGAGATGTGCGCCCCGCCATGGTTGTCGTCACCGATATCAACCAGGCACGTCTCGACCGCGCGGCAGAGCTGTTCCCGCCTGAGCAGATGGAGGCCGAGACGGGCGTCAAGGTCGTCTTCGTCAATACCGCCGAGCACGATGATCCCGTGGCCTATCTCCGCGGCCTTACCGATGGCAAGGGATATGACGACGTGTTCTGCTATGCCCCCGTTGCATCCGTGGTCACGCAGTGCAGCGCCATTCTCGGTCGCGATGGTTGCCTCAACTTCTTCGCTGGCCCCACCGACAGCGAGTTCTCCGCGCCCATCAACTTCTACGACGTGCATTACAACGCCGCCCATGTCATGGGCACCACCGGCGGCAACCTTGACGATATGAAGGAGGCGCTCGACCTCATGGCAGCAGGTCGCATCGACCCCGCCGTCATGGTGACTCATATCGGCGGACTCGATGCCGCGGCGGAGACCACCTGCAACCTGCCCAATATCCCCGGCGGCAAGAAGCTCATCTACACGCACATCGAGATGCCGCTCGTGGCGCTCGACTCCCTGCGCGACCGCGCTGCCGACGATCCGCGTTATGCAGGCCTGGCGGATATCGTCGATGCCAATAACGGACTCTGGTCGCCCGCCGCGGAGCATTACCTCCTCGAGAACTGGGGGTAGGCGCGCATGGCGATGGAGGAGAGGCGCGAGCGTATCGTCGAGCTCGTCAATGCAGAGGGGAGCGTGAGCTTCTCGCGGCTCAAGAAGGCGTTTCCCTCCGTGAGCGAGATGACGCTGCGTACCGATCTCAAGGCGCTCGACGAGGCGCGCCGAATCGTGCGCGTCCACGGTGGAGCCAAATCGGTGAGCTTTGCCGTCGGCACCGACGACCTCTTCGCACGCCGCGTTACGAGAAGCGCGGCGGCAAAGCACCGCATCGCGCTCAAGGCCGTCGAGCTTCTCCGTCCCGATACGGTCATCTTCATGGATTCAGGCAGCACCACCACGGCGATGGCGTCCGTCATGCCCGACATCCACGTGCTCGTCTTCACCAACTCGGTGACCGTGGCGTCCGAGCTTGCGCGCCTCGAGCGGGTCGAGACGATGCTCATCGGCGGCAAACTCAACCGCCAGTCGATGTGTACCTCGGGAGGGACGGCGATCGAGCGTGTGAGCTCGCTCTCGTTCGACCAGGCTTTTATCGGCGCCACCGGCTACGAGCGCGGTCGAGGGTTTTCCTGCGGCCTCGATGATGAGGCGGTGCTCAAGCGCACGGTGATCTCCCGCGCAGAGGAACGCGTCGTCCTCATGGACTCGAGCAAGGAAGGACGCCATTCGACGTTCCCGTTCTGCACGCTCGCGCAAATAGATGCCATCGTGTCGGATGACAGCCTCTCGCACGAGCTCGTCTTGGATTGCGGCGCTGCCCAAACACGAATCGTCTAGGCCGCCTATCCGCATTGTTTATGTCAGCCCCCGTGCGGCACCTGCGCTGTACGGGGGCAATTGCTAGAATAGTAAGGATTGATTCCCGCGCAATAAACGCTGCTTGGAGGTAACTATGTGCGGCATCGTTGGATACACTGGCAAGAATCAAGCTGCCCCCTTCCTCATCAAGGGTCTTCAGACGCTCGAGTACCGCGGATACGACTCCGCCGGCCTCGAGGTGCTCTCTCCCGACGGCGCCCTGCACGGCGTCAAATGCGCCGGCCGCGTTGCCGCGCTCGCCGAGCGATGCGCCACCGCCAACCCCGTGGGCACTTCGGGCATCGCCCACACCCGCTGGGCAACCCACGGCGCCCCCACCGATCGCAACGCCCACCCGCATCGCGACTGTTCCGGCCACATCGCCGTGGTGCATAACGGCATCATCGAGAACTACCGCGAGCTCAAGGCCCAGCTCATGGCCGCCGGCCACGAGTTCGCCTCCGAGACCGACACCGAGGTCATCGCCCACCTGGTGGAGGATGCCTGGAACGGCCCCTGCAAGGGCGACCTGGTGGCGGCGCTTCGCAACGCCTGCTCGCGCCTCGAGGGCTCCTGGGCCATCGCGTGCATCTGCTCCGATGTGCCCGGCAAGCTCGCCGTTGCGCGCAACGGCTCGCCGCTCGTGGTCGCCAGCACCGATGACGGCGCCTACGCCGCGTCCGACGTCATGCCGCTCGCGAGCGTGACCAGCCACGTGATCCAGCTCGCCAACGACCAGTACGCGCTGCTCGAGGGCGACGGCACCATCACCGTGTTCGACGATGACGGCGACGTGGTGCGCAACCCGTCCACCATCGACATCGACTGGGATGCCTCCGCTGCCACCCTCGGCGGCCACGCCGACTTCATGGAGAAGGAGATCGCTGAGCAGCCCGAGGCTCTCGAGCGTCTGCTCCACAACCGCCTGGGCGAGAACGGCATCAAGCTCGACGAGCTGCGCATGAGCCGCGAGGAGCTCGCCTCCGTCGACCGCATCTTCCTCATCGCCTGCGGCACCTCGAGCCACGTGTGCCAGATCGCGCGCACCATCATCGAGAGCTGGGCGAAGATCCCCGTCACCTGGGCATACGCCTCCGAGTTCAACTACGAGCCCGAGGTTCTCGTCACTAAGAACACCCTCTGCGTCATCGTGACGCAGTCCGGCGAGACCGCCGATACGCTCACCGCCGCCCGCCGCATGAAGGCGCTCGGCTGCCACGTGTTCGCCGTCACCAACGTGCTGGGCTCCACGGCCGCCCGCGAGGCCGACGGCGTGCTCTACGTGCAGGCCGGCCCCGAGGTGTGCGTGGCCTCCACCAAGGCCTATACCGCCCAGCTCGTGGCCTGCATGCTGCTCGCGCTCGTGCTCGCCTACGCCAACGGCACCATGGATGCCAACGGCGTGGCGCGCCACTACCACGACCTGTGCCTGCTGCCCGATGCCATCCGCGAGGTCTTCCGCCGCAGCTGGCAGGACAAGCAGGCCGCGGCGCTCTTCCGCCGCTACAGTTCCTCGCTCTACCTGGGCCGCGGCGTCAACGCCATCACGGCGCTCGAGGGCGCGCTCAAGATCAAGGAGATCAGCTACCTGCACGCCGAGGGCTATCCCGCCGGCGAGATGAAGCACGGTCCCATCGCGCTCATCGAGCCCGGGTTCCCCGTGGTCACCATCGTTCCCGCCGACCGCGTGCACGACAAGACCGTCTCGAACATTCAGGAGTGCATCGCCCGCGGCGCCCATGTGATCGCCGTTGCCACCGATGGCGACGAGGACGTGGCCGCGCAGGTGGAGCACGTGCTCTGGATCCCGGCGCTGCCCGACGAGTTCCTCGTGCCGGTGGTTGCCATCGTGCACCTGCAGATCCTTGCCCGCTACGTGGCGCTGGCACGCGGCCGCGATGTCGACAAGCCGCGCAACCTCGCCAAGTCCGTCACGGTGGAGTAGCCATGGCGCTTGCAGGCATTGGCGTGGACATGCTCGAGATCGCGCGCATGGAGCACGCGCTCGCCACAAACCCGCGTTTCATCGAGCGCGTCTTCACGCCCGAGGAGCGCGCCTATTGCGACCGCTGCGCCCGTCCCGCCGAGCACTATGCCGCCCGCTTCGCAGCCCATGAGGCCATCCTCAAGGCGCTGGGCTGCGGGTTCGGCAACGGAGTAGGCCTGCTCGACGCCTCGGTGGGGCGTGCCGAGAACGGCCGGCCCATCGCCATTCTGCGCGGTCGTGCTGCCGAGATCGCTGCCGAGCAGGGCGTGCGTGAGATCGCGCTGTCGATCTCGCACACCCGTGAGGTGGCGGTTGCCAACGCCGTGTGCGTGACCGACGCGGTCCGCCCCAAGCAGGAGGAGAAAGCCGACGCCGCAGCGGAGCTCGCGGCATCGTTCAAGGAGGCGCGCTCGGTGATTGACGAGCTCGAGCGCCTGCAGAACAGCCTCGTATCGCAGGAAACCCAAACGTCGCAGGAGGTCTAACCATGCAGCCCGTCCTCAATGTCGAAGATGTCCGCAGGGTCGAGGTCGCCCTCACCCGCGTGGGCGTGAGCGTGTCGGAGCTCATGCACCGCGCCGGCTACGCTGCCGCGCAGGAGGTGCTCTCGATGAGCGATGCCGAGTCGGTCATCGTGCTCGTGGGTACCGGCAACAACGGCGGCGACGGCTGGGTGGCTGCCGAGACGCTCAAGGCCAAGGGTCGCGCCGTCCAGGTGGTCACGCCTGTCGCGCCCGCAGACCTGCAGGGCGATCTCGCCCGCATGGTGGCCCAGGGCGCAGCGTCCGCCGGCGTGCCCATCATCATCGGCCCCTCGCGCGACGAGCTCGAGCTTCTGCTCGATAAGGCCGACGTGGTGCTCGACTGCATGCTCGGCACCGGTTTTTCCGGCATGCCCCGCACGCCCTTCGATATCTGGATCGACTGCCTCAACAGTTCCGGAGCCCGTGTGGTCTCCGTCGATGTGCCGAGCGGCCTTTCCGCGCAGACCGGCGAAGCGCCGGGCGGCTGCGTCGTGGCCGACCTCACCGTCACCATGCTCGCGCTCAAGCCCGGTCTTCTCGCCGATCGCGGCCGCGATGTGTGCGGCTCCATCGTCGTTGCCCCGCTTGCCGAGCAGACCGCCCAGCTTGTGGTGGAGGCCGACCCCGTGGCCTGGCGCGCCGAGCTCGAGGATTACCTCGATGTGCTCGTGGAGCCCAGCGCGGCGGTCGATAAGTTCACCCGCGGCTCCGTGCTCGTGGTGGGCGGCTCCACGCGCTTCCCCGGCGCCCCCATCATGGCTGCTCGCGCGGCCGCGCGTGCCGGCGCGGGCTATGTGACCCTCGCCGTGCCCGAGTCGATTGCCGCGCTCGTGCAGACGCAGGTGCTCGAGATTCCCGTGGTGGGCCTGCCGTGCGACGCCGACGGCATCTTCACGGCCGAGGCTGCCGAGCGCGTGGCCAAGATCGCCGAGTCCAACACCGTGACGCTCGCCGGCCCCGGCATGCGCGTCTCGTCCGGTGCATCTGCGGTCATCGCCGCGCTGCTCAACTCCAACGCCCCGCTCGTCATCGATGCGGATGGCCTCAACTGCCTGGCGCAGCTCGCATCGGGCCAGCTCGACGAATATCCCGAGCTCACGCGCCGTGCCCAGCCCATCGTGCTCACGCCGCATCGTCGCGAGCTCGCTCGTCTGGTGGGCATGGACGCGGCTCCCACCTCGCTTGTGGGCCAGCTCGACGCCGCGCGCCGCATCATCTGGGCGAACGGCGGATCCGAGCTCGCCATCGTCGCCAAGGGGTCCGCAACGGGATGCGTGGGCGTCGAGCGCGCCATCCTTCCCAAGCCCGGCCCCGCCGCGCTTGCAACCGCAGGCTCGGGCGATGTGCTCGGCGGTGTCATCGCCGCTCTGCTCGCGCAGAAGGGTGGGCGTGTCGAGGACCTTCTCCTGCTCACCGCCCTCGCGTGCGAGATCCACGGGTATGCGGGCTCCATCGCAGCAGAGCGCTACGGCTCGCGCGGCGTTATGGCGGGCGATGTAATCGAGGTCCTCGGACTGGCGATGGATACCATAGAGGAGCATTGCTATTATCCCGATGCCCTCATGCAGGATAGTGAGTGAGATAGAGGCACGTCAGATGGTTAAATCGGTTGTTCCCCACACGCGTTGGGCTTGGGTCGAGATCGACCTCGCGGCGCTGCGCCGCAACACGCATACGTTCAAGGCACTTCTTCCGCGTGGCGTCAAGATGATGGCGGTCGTCAAGGCGGACGCCTATGGCCACGGCGCCGTTCCCTGCGCCAAGACCATGCTCGCCTCCGGTGCAGACCAGCTGGCCGTCTCCACGGTCGACGAGGGCGTCGAGCTGCGCGAGGCGGGCATCACCGCCCCTATCCTCATCCTCTCCGAGCCTCCCATCGAGAGCATCGATGTGCTTGTGGAATACGACCTCATGCCCTCGGTCTTCATGGGCGATTTCGCGCTGGCCTACGGTGAGGCCGCCGCTGCTGCCGGCAAGATCGGCCGCTATCACCTGGCCATCGACACGGGCATGACGCGTACGGGCGTGCGCTGGGACGAGGTCGTGGAGCTGCGCTCCTACATCGACTTCCACCGCGGGCTCGAGTGCGCGGGCACGTTCACGCACTTCGCGACGGCCGATGTGCCCTCCGACTGGGACTTCTCGCTGCAGCTCAAGCGCTTCGACAGCGCCGTCGAGGCACTTCGCGAGGCGGGGTTCGACCCCGGTATCGTGCACTGCGACAACACGCCCGGCACCATCCTGCACCCCGAGTGCCACTACGACATGGTGCGCGTGGGAATCGGCCTCTACGGCCTGCATCCCGCGCACACCACCGTGCCGCGCATCACGCTCGAGCCGGTCATGAGCGTGCGCGCCAAGATCACGCGCGTGGTGTGGCCCGAGGTGGGCGACGGCGTGAGCTACGGCATGAACTTCCGCGTGCCGCGTAAGAACATCCAGATCGCCACCATTCCCGTGGGCTATGCCGATGGCCTCTCGCGCACGCTTTCGGGCAATATGCCCGTGCTCGTGCGCGGCATGCGCTGCCGTCAGGTGGGCAACATCTGCATGGACCAGTGCATGTTCGCCGTCGATGTGAACAGCGCGCGCTCGTACAGGCCCAATTCGGGTGTCGAGGCGGGCGATGTGGTGACCATCATGGGCGTCGACGGCGACGATGCCATCACCGCCGACGAGATCGCTACGCTGCGCGGTACCATCAACTACGAGGTCGTGTGCGACTTCGGCCTGCGCCTCGAGAAGGTCTACGTGTAATTCCCACTTTGGGGATACTCCCCAAAATGGGAAAACGAGAAAGAAGTCCGTCGTATGAGCCAGCTGCAGATTCCCGGACATCCCAAGCCCCGGCCCCGCGAGGTCACGCTCGAGGAGGTCCGCGCCTGCGTGGGCGACTGCCATATGTGCCCGCTTGGCGAGACGCGCACCAACCTCGTGTTCGGCGTGGGCAACCCGCATGCGCGCGTCATGTTCGTGGGCGAGGGCCCGGGTCGCAACGAGGACCTGCAGGGCGAGCCGTTCGTGGGTGCTGCCGGCCAGAAGCTCAACGGCCTTCTCGCCGAGGCGGGCCTGCGCCGCGAGGACATCTACATCGCCAACGTGGTCAAATGCCGTCCGCCCGGCAACCGCAACCCCAAGCCCGAGGAGATCGAGGCCTGCGCGCCGTACCTGCGCGAGCAGATCCGCAGCATCTGGCCGGACGTGATCGTGTGCCTGGGCAACTTCGCCACGCAGTTCATCCTCAAGACCGAGCAGGGCGTCACCAAGCTGCGCGGGCGCTTCCATCAGACGGGGCACTTCCTCGTGATGCCCACGTTCCATCCGGCAGCCACCATATACCATCCCGATTGGCTCGAGGACCTGCGCGCCGATATGCAGATGCTCGGGGCATGGCTGGCCGAGCATCCGGCGGGGGAGTGAGCGCCATGAGGTATGTTTCGCATTCCACCGAGGAGACCATCCAGCTGGGCGAGCGCCTGGGCGCCGTGCTCGACGAGGGCGATGTGCTCGTGCTCACGGGAGACCTTGGAGCGGGAAAAACGCAGCTCACCAAGGGCATCGCACGCGCCATGGGCATCGCCGATGACGTGACGAGCCCCACGTTCACCATCCAGATGGTTTATCCGGGACGGGACTTCGACCTCAACCATTTCGATCTCTATCGCCTCGAGCATGCCGACCAGCTCGAGGACACCGGCCTCTACGATGTGCTGGGCGCCGATGGCGTCTGCGTTATCGAATGGGGCGAGCAGTTCATCGATGAGATCGGCGATGAGCGCCTCGACGTGGTGCTCACGCGCCTCGACGACGAGGCTGCGCCGGGCGAGGAGCCTGCGCGCGCCATCGACCTTGTGCCGCACGGCAGCCGCGCCGAGAAGATCGTCTCCCAGCTCGCATGAGACAAAGGGAAACGTCCCTTTTGTCTCATTTAGTCGCTGATGTCCTCGTCGATCTGCATCTTGAACTGATAGGCGGGGAACTCCTCCTTGAGGGCGTTCGCCACGCGTGCGATCACCGTGTTGCGGTTGGGCGCATCGTAGCTCACGATGATGTCGAACATCGCCGTCTTGGCCGCCTCGTCCACGTAGAGGCCGTGCGTTTGGAGCACGAACGGCTCGGACGAGACGATCTGGTCGAGCTTGGCACTGATCTTGGAGGCCTCGTCCGTGGCATCGGTCGAGGTGTTGACCGAGTAGATGCCAACGGTATGCAGGGCGATGTGGTGATTCCGCAGCACCTCGTGCTGGATCTTGCGCGTGATGCGGTCGATCTCCTTGGCGGTCATCTTCTCGTCGACCTCCACATGGATGCTGCCCATGGAGCGCTCGGGACCGTAGTCGGTGAGCACGAGGTCGTAGGCGCCTCGCACGCCCTCGACGGAGCAGACCGTCTCCTTGATGGCGATCGCGACCTCGGCGTCGATGCGCTTGCCGATGAGCTTGCCGATTGCCTCGGTGAGGATCTCGATGCCGGTCTTGATGATGAGGATGGAGATGGCCACGCCGAGCCATGCCTCCAGGCTGAGGCCGAAGAACACGTTGACGAGGGCGGCGACGAGCGTAGATGCCGAGATGAGCGAGTCCATGGTGGCGTCTTCGCCCGATGCCACGAGGGTGTCGGAGCCCAGCGCCTTGCCGCGCGCCTTGAAGTAGGTGCCGAGCAGGATCTTCGCAACCACGGCCACCGCGACGATGATGAGCGCGGTCGTCTCGTATGAGGGCTGCTCGGGGTTGATGATGCGCTCGACGGACTCCTTGAGCGATGAGACGCCCGCGCCCAGCACGATGACCGCGATGACGATGGTGGTGAGGTACTCCGCGCGGCCGTGGCCGTAGGGGTGCTCGCGATCGGGCGCCTTGGCGGCGAGCTTGGTGCCCACGATGGTGATGACCGAGGAGAGGGCGTCGGAGAGGTTGTTCACGGCGTCGAGCACGATGGCGATGGACGACGACAGCGTGCCCACCACGGCCTTGAACGCGGCGAGCGCCACATTGGCGAGGATGCCGATGATGCTCGTGCGTACGATCTGCGATTCCCTGTCTGCCACGCGCTCTGCCATGGTGATGCCTCCTGCTATAAGTGCCGCCCGAGAAAAGCATCCCGGGCGGCAAGTTCGTGCTTCTTGATGATAGCGCTTAGAGAAGGGCTGCAACAGCCTTCTCGACCTCGGCCATGTCGACCGTGGGCTCGAAGCGCGCCACGAGCTCGCCCTGGCGGTTGAAGAGGAACTTGGTGAAGTTCCAGCCCACATGGCACTTATCGCCGTACTGCTTGTTGTTCATAGCGGCGAACTTGTTGAGCGCCATGGCCTTGAGGCCCTTGCCGAAGCCCTCGAAGGGCTTCTCGGCGGCCATGGCGGCGAAGAGGGGATCGGCCGTCTCGCCGTTGACGTCGATCTTCTTGAACTGCGGGAACTCGGTGCCGAACTTGAGGGTGCAGAACTGGGTGATCTCCTCGTCGGACTCGGGGGCCTGGCCGGCGAACTGGTTGCACGGGAAGTCGAGCACCTCGAAGCCCTGCTCGCGGTAGGCGGCGTAGATGCGCTCGAGGTCCTCGTACTGGGGCGTGAAGCCGCAGCCGGTGGCGGTGTTGACGACGAGCAGGACCTTGCCCTCATAGGCAGCAAGGCTGACGGGGGTGCCGTCCTTGGCGGTGACCGTGAAATCGAAGACGTTCATGGATGGTCCTTTCTCGGTATGCTTGCGTACAAGTAAATATATAGCACAAAATTAAATCGCGCACAAGATAAATTTGGGGAAAATGGATCCACGTGTTCAAAAGCGGCAATTGTATATAAAGAATTCTGGAAAAGGCGCGCTCAGCGGCGTTACAGGCTACACTATCTGTGCACGTTTTCCCACATCAAGGATGGATGGTCGTCTTGAAGAGCTCCTATACCGTCATCGCGTTCGATACCTCGACCGATATGCTCGCCTGCGCGCTCGCCGCGTGGACGCCGGGCGAGGGGAGCGCCGAGGTGCGCATACTCGCAGCGGGCGACCATCTCTGCCGTAGGCAGTCCAACGTGGAGCTCACGTCAACAATCCTCGAGACGCTCGAGCAGGCTGGCATGACCATGGCTGACGTGGACGCGGTGCTCGTGGGCCGCGGACCCGGCTCGTTCACGGGCGTGCGCATCGGCATCGCGACGGCCAAGGGCATCGCCTGCGGTCTGGGCTGCATGCTCCATGGCACCTCCACGCTCGATGCCGTCGCGTGGCGCGCGTGGCTTGCGGGCACGCGCGGCAAGCTCGCGGTGGCCGACGACGCCATGCGCGGCGAGGTCTATCCGGGCATCTACGTGCTCGATGACGAGGGCCCGCACCGTACCTTCGGGCAGGAGCGTGTCGAGAAGGCCGAGGCCTGCGCGACGGCGTGGGCGGAGCGTCCCGACAAGGACGAGCTCGTGCTCACGGGCGATGGCCTCAAGCGCCACCGCGCCAAGTTCGAGGCGGCGGGCTTCGCGCGCTACCTCGATGAATCGCTCTGGCATCCCACGGGCGAGGCGCTGCTGCGCGCGGCCGCCGCTCCCGATCGCTATGATGCCGCCGAGACGGGCGATCCCGCGCTCGTGCTGCCCGTCTACACGCGCCTCTCCGACGCCGAGGAGAACGAGCGCCAGCGTCTGGGCCTCGGCAAATCCGGGTTCGTGAAGAGCTCGGGCGTCGCCGAGGAGCTTGCGGGCATCAGCCTGCAGCTGCGTCCCATGTCGCTCAACGATGCCGAGCAGGTTGCTGCCCTCGAGGCTGGCGCGTTCAGCAATGCGCCGCACGTGGCCTGGTCGCGCCAGATGTTCGAGGACGAGCTCTCGCAGCCCGGTCGCAGCTGGTGGGTCGCGCACGACCGTGGCGAGATCATCGGCTTCGCGGGCGGCGTGCTCGCGGGCGACGATTTCGAGATCGCCGACGTGGTCGTGTCCGACGCCCGCCGTCGCGAGGGCATCGCGACGCGCCTGCTCGCACGTCTCACCTACGATGCCCAGATGCTCAACGCCCAGACGGCCTCGCTCGAGGTCGATGTGGACAACGCCCCCGCCCGCGCGCTCTATGAGAAGCTCGGCTTCGCGCAGACGGGAAGGCGCCCCAACTACTACGGCCAGGGCCACGATGCCCTTATCATGGCGGCGCAGCTTCCGCTGCTCACAGTGAGCGATGGGGAGCTTCCCGAGCCTGCCGCTTCCATCCGCCCCTGGCCCATCGAGGCTGCCCCGCGCAGCGCTGAGGCGCAGGCCAAGATCGCAGAAGCGGGAGATCTGATCCTCGCCATCGAGTCCTCCTGCGACGAGACGGCCATCGCCGTGGTCGACGCGGGCGGCCGCGTGCTCTCGAGCATCGTCGCCACCCAGATCGACTTCCATGCGCGCTTTGGCGGCGTGGTTCCCGAGATCGCGTCGCGCAAGCACACCGAGGCCATCGTGGGCGTGTTCGAGGAGGCGCTCCAGAAGGCCGGCGAGGAGCTCGGGTGCGATACGCTCACGCCGGCAGACCTCTCTGCCGTCGCCGTTACCGCAGGTCCCGGCCTCGTGGGTGCGCTCGTGGTGGGCGTGGCCTTCGCCAAGGGCCTGTGCGCCGCGACCGGGCTTCCGCTCATCGCGGTGAACCACCTCGAGGGGCACCTCTTCGCGAACCTCTTCGAGACTCCCGATCTGGAGCCGCCCTTCGTGGCGAGCCTCGTCTCGGGTGGCAACACCATGCTCGTGCACGTGCGCGCGTGGGGCGACTACGAGATTCTCGGCACCACCATCGACGATGCGGTGGGGGAGGCCTTCGACAAGGTGGCCAAGGCGCTCGGACTGGGGTATCCCGGCGGGCCCGTCATTTCCAAGCTCGCCGCGCAGGGCAACCCGCGCGCCATCCCGTTCCCGCGCGCGATGATGCACAGCCACGATTACCGCTTCTCGCTCTCGGGCCTCAAGACCGCGGTCATCACCTACATCGAGGGCGAGAACCGCGCCGGCAGGCCCATCAACCTGCCCGACCTTGCCGCGAGCTTCCAGGCTGCCGTCGTGGACGTGCAGGTTTCCAAGGCCGTGACGGCTGTGGAGGAGCTCGGCGTGTCCGACTTCTGCGTGGGCGGCGGCGTGGCAGCCAATCCGGCGCTGCGCGCGGCCTACATGGAGGCGTTCGGCAAGCGCGGGGTGCGCGTGACCGTGCCGCCCTTCTCGGTGTGCGGCGACAACGCGGCCATGATCGCGCTCGTGGCGCTGCGCTCCTACAAGGCGGGCAACTTCGTGGACCTCTCCATCGACGCGACGCCCAACGCGCCGCTTGGCACCTGGTCGGTGCGCGACTAGATCTGGCAAGGGAGAGAGGCTTCCTGCTTCCAGCCGACCTGCTCCGTTTGTAATCGGAGTACTCCGTTCGCAAACGGAGTAGTTTTCAGGCTCCAAAATCTACCCCGTTCACGAAAGGTGTACTCCGTTCGCGAACGGTACACAGTGCGCTTGGGTCCGGATTCATCTCGCGGGGCAGAAAACCCGCCGTGAGACGAGAAATCCAGGCGATCGTGCCCTTTGTCCAGCCATCGGACCGTCTCCACATGCATGGCACCGCTCGCGATGTCAACCTGGGAGTAACGCGCACGTAACCTCGCAGGCCGTATAATTGCAGGCAGATACGCCACTTAAGGAGGCCATCATGAGGGATGGGTTCGTTTCCGTAGCTGCCGTCACGCCCGAGGTCAAGGTCGCGGACGTCGAGTTCAACGTCGAGTCGTGCATCAAGGCCGCGACGGATGCCGTCGAGAAGCACGGCGCCAAGGTCGTGGTCCTGCCCGAGCTGTGCCTCACGGGCGCCACCTGCGGCGACCTCTTCTATCAGGATGCGCTGCTCAACGCCGTCGACGACGGCCTCGCCTACCTCGTGGAGCAGACCGCCGAGCTCGACGCCATCATCTTCGCGGGCGCGCCCATCCGCGTGAACGGCAAGCTCTACAACTGCGCGGTCGCCATCTGCGGCGGCGAGATCCTCGGCGTCGTGCCCGCAACCCTCATCCCCACCTACAACGAGATGTCCGACGGGCGCTACTTCTGCGCCGGCCAGGGCGACGTCACGACGATCAACCTCGCCGGCTTCGACGACATCCCCTTCGGTGCGAGCCAGCTCTTCGCCTGCGACTCGCTCGACAGCCTCGTGATTGCCGCCGAGATAGGCGAGGACACCATGGCTGCTGCCAGCCCGTCGCTGCTCCACGCCGCCGCGGGCGCCACGCTCATCGTGAGCCTCTCGGCCTCATGCGCGCTCGTGGGCAGGGCCGACCGCAGGCGCGTGCTGCTCTCCACCGAGAGCAACCGCCTTGCCTGCGCCATCATGCTCGCCGATGCGGGCACGGGCGAGTCCACCACCGACGGCGTCTTCGCCGGCCACGACATGGTCTTCGAGTGCGGCAGGATGCTCGCCGAGGCAGAGCCCTTCGGCTCTGGCATCGCCGCCACCGAGATCGACGTCGATGCCATCGCGGCCGAGCGCCGCCGCATCTCCACCTTCGAGACGGCCGCCATGCCCGAGCTCGACGGCTATACACGCACGGTCTTCTCGCTGGGCATCTCCGAGACCAAGCTCACGCGTGCCATCGACGCGCATCCCTTCGTGCCCGACGACGATACCGACCGCCAGGCCCGCTGCGAGGAGATCTTCGCCATCCAGGCGCATGCGCTCGCCAAGCGCCTCCAGCACACCCGCTCCACGCGCGCGCTCATCGGTCTCTCGGGCGGCCTCGACTCCACGCTCGCCCTGCTCGTGACCACGCGCGCCTTCGACCTGCTCGGTCTCGACCGCGCGGGCATCATCGCCGTCACCATGCCCGGCTTCGGCACCACGGGCCGCACCTACAACAACGCCTGCTCGCTCGCGCATGCCGCGGGAGCGGAGCTGCGCGAGATCTCGATTGCCGACTCGGTGCGCCAGCACTTCTATGACATCGACCATGACGAGACCGACCACGACGCCACCTACGAGAACGCGCAGGCGCGCGAGCGCACGCAGATCCTCATGGACCTCTCCAACCAGGAGGGCGGCCTCGTGGTGGGTACCGGCGACCTCTCGGAGCTCGCGCTGGGTTGGGCCACCTACAACGGCGACCACATGAGCATGTACGGCGTGAACGCCGCCATCCCCAAGACGCTCGTGCGCCATCTCGTGCGCTACGTGGCCGATACCTGCGGAGACGAGACCGAGGCTGCGGTGCTCTACGACGTGCTCGACACGCCCGTCTCGCCGGAGCTGCTGCCCGCCGAGGCCGACGGCACCATCGCGCAGAAGACCGAGGACCTGGTGGGTCCCTACGAGCTGCATGACTTCTTCATCTACCAGGTGCTGCGCCGCGGATTCGCGCCGGGCAAGGTCTATCGCCTGGCCTGCGCCGCGCTTGGCGATACCTACGACGATGCGACCATCCTCAAGTGGCTCAAGGTGTTCTACCGCAGGTTCTTCTCGCAGCAGTTCAAGCGCAGCTGCTCGCCCGACGGCCCCGCGGTGGGCTCGGTGGGCGTCTCTCCGCGCGCGGGCCTGCACATGCCTTCGGACGCCGTCTCGGCGCTCTGGCTTGCGGAGCTCGAGGAGCTGTAACCGCTTTAGTGATAGTCAGGCAGCTGTACCGTTCACGAACGGAGTACACCGATCGCGAACGGTACAGGTATTTATCGCCAATTCCTACTCCGTTCACGAACGGAGTACACCGATCGCGAACGGTGCACCCGCAGGGCGGGACGCCTCCCGAACCGCCGCCGCTCTCGCCGCGTATCCGCTTCAGTGCGCTGCTATCCGAAAATCTAAGTGCCAGTTTGTGAGATTTTTCGCTCCGACTGTAATTATCGCCCGCATGCGGGTAAGATACGTAACGTTGGATTGAGTGATGCCCGCACGCTGGCGGGCATTGCATGCTAAAAGGAGGAATCACCATGACTCTCAAACCGCTGGGCGATCGCGTTCTGGTCAAGCCTGCACCCAAAGAGGAGAAGACCTCTTCGGGCCTCTATATCTCTTCCGGTGCTCAGGAGAAGCCGCAGCAGGGCGAGGTCATCGCCGTCGGCGCCGGCAAGTACAACGAGACTCTTGGCGCGCGCATCCCGCTCGACGTCAAGCCCGGCGACCAGGTCTACTACGGCAAGTTCGGCGGCAACGAGGTCAAGGTTGACGGCCAGGAGTACCTGCTCCTTCGTGCCGACGACATCTACGCCATCATCGAGGCTTAATCTAGAGCATCTTTTTGGAGGACAGAACCATGGCTAAAGACATCTTCTTCGGCACCGACGCGCGCGCCAAGCTCGCCAAGGGCGTCAACACCCTCGCCGATGCCGTGACCACCACCCTCGGCCCCAAGGGCCGCTATGTGGCGCTCGAGCGCTCCTTCGGCGCTCCCACCATCACCAACGACGGCGTCTCCGTCGCCAAGGAGATCGAGCTCAAGGACC
>CAMNAH010000002.1 GCA_946530775.1 uncultured Coriobacteriales bacterium | reverse complement strand
GGCTGCCCAGGCCAAGATCGAGGCCAATGGCGGTCCTGCCAAGATCTAAGCGCCCGTTCGCTTGATTGAAGCTACCATAGGGGAGGGGAGTGAAAGCTCCCTTCCCCTTTTTCGTTAGGAGCACCGCATGCTGATGGTCTCTCGCCGCGATCTCGAGCTTCAGGAGCTCGAACTGCTCGCATCCGACGCCTCGTGCTCGGCATATGCGGCTGAGCGGCGCATTCATGAGGAACCTGATCCCTTCCGCACGGCATTCCAGTGCGATCGCGACCGTATCCTCCACTGCAAGAGCTTCAGGCGTCTCTCGCACAAGACGCAGGTGTTCCTAGCCCCCGAGGGCGACCATTACCGCACGCGCCTCACGCATACCTTCGAGGTCGCGCAGATCGCACGCTCCATCGCGCGTTCGCTCTCGCTAAACGAGGACCTCACGGAGGCCATCGCGCTTGGCCACGACCTGGGGCATACGCCTTTTGGCCATTGCGGCGAGAAGGCCCTGTCGAAGAGCATGGCCGCGTGGCGCGAACGCGAGCTGGGGGAGCATAGCGACGCGCCCCTGTTCCAGCACAATCTGCAGAGCGCTCGCATCGTCGAGCTGCTCGAACGCGATGGCCGCGGCCTCAATCTCACGCGCGAGACGGTCGACGGCATCCGCTGCCATACGGGGAATACCCCGGCGGAGACCCTCGAGGGCCGCATTGTTGCGCTCTCGGACCGCATCGCCTATGTGGTGCACGATATCGACGATGCCGAGCGCGCGGGGCTTCTCGACGAGAGCCTGCTGCCGGCTGAGTACACGTCGGTTCTGGGAGAGACCTCGTCGAGGCGCATCGAGACCATGGTGCACGATGTGATCGAGAGCAGCATCGCGTATGGAAGCGATATCGTCATGAGCGATCGCGTGCGAGCAGCCATGCTCGGTATGAGGGAGTTTCTCTTCGAGAATCTCTACACGCACGGCGATGCCAAGTACGAGGAGCCCAAGGCAGCCGCGATGATCTCGGAGCTCTTCGATTACTTCATCACGCACCTCGACGAGGTGCCGGAGGAGTATCGCATCCACGATACGGACCGCCCCGATGTGCAGGTTGCCGACTACGTGGCGGGTATGACCGACCGCTACGCCGTCAAGATGTTCGATAGACTCAGGATTCCCCGGTCATGGAAGCGGTAGCGAGGCAGCATGTCTAGAGGCAGGGTATCGAGCATCATCTCGATCATCGTGGGACTTATATTCGTTGCGCTGGGCGTTGGCGCCATCATGTTCGTCTTGAATACGCCGCACGCATCGAGTGACGACTCGGCTCCCGATGCAGAGCCTGTGCCCGTATCCGAGGAGCTTGTCCCCAAGCCGTTCAGCGACTATACGTGGGAGGAGCTCGGAGAGATCGCTGTGCGCATGGAGGCGGCGCCCGATGAGGCTGCGGCGCGGGCAATCGCCCAGGAATTCGGCCTCATAGCAGACGACGGGTCGCTCACCCTCGCAACGCATGCGCTCGAGCTCGACGACGGCACCATGGCCGAGGTGCGCCTCGTGGGCGTGCTCCACGATACGCGCTCCGACACGGGCACGCGTGCTGCGCTCACCTTCATGACGAGCCCCATCGCCGTGCGACGCATCAATGCCGAGGCGACGAGCGCGGGAGGATGGGGAGGCTCGGAGCTGCGCGCCTGGCTCTCCGCTGAAGGTATCGAGCTCTTTCCCGATGATCTCGCCGGCGAGCTTGCGCCGGTGACCAAGTATGCCAACAACATGGGAAAGACCTCGTCATCCGACGATGTGACGCCCTCGAGCGACACGCTTTGGCTCTTCTCGTGCCGCGAGGTTCTGGGCGACATCACGTGGCTCGAGGACGAGTTCGACTACTACTCCGATGGCGAGGATGCCATCTTGAACGCCGAGGGTGTGCAGTACGAGGCGTTCGCGCGCGAGGGCATCCACCAGTACAGCGATACGGCGTCCTACCTCATCATGAGCTATCGCGGAAAGGCCGTCCCCTGGTGGTATCGCACGCCCTATGCGTTCGAGTTCCTCGCCGAGACCGACGATGCCTTCTATCAGGTCACCTCGACGGGATACGCGCGCGCCGTCAACCTTGCGAACGACGAGGCGGGCATCGTTGTTGGGTTCTGCCTGTGATTTTGCAAGAATCTCCTTGTTGCGCACGGGGGCTTTGCATATAATAATCATTCGTGTGTAAACCTATGTGCCGTTTCCTGCACATGATGCGACGGCACCTCTAGAGACAAGGAACAAGAAGATGGACTACATTCGTGCTATCGAGCGCCAGCAGATCAGGGAGGACATTCCCGAGGTCAAGGTAGGCGACAACGTCAAGGTGCACTACAAGATCACCGAGGGTGATCGCACCCGCGAGCAGGTCTTCCAGGGCGACGTCATCCGCATGAGCGGCGGCAGCTCCCGCGAGACCTTCACCGTCCGCAAGATCAGCTTCGGCGTGGGCGTGGAGCGTACCTTCCCCCTGCACAGCCCCAAGATCGCCAAGCTCGAGGTTGTCCGCCATGGCGACATCCATCGTGCCAAGCTCTACTACCTGCGCGATCGTATCGGCAAGGCCGCCCGCATCCGCGAGAAGCGCTAAGCCTTCGCAACATGCATCATCGAAAGACCGCCTTCGGGCGGTCTTTTGCTAGGATGAACTCATGACGGTTTCGGCAAAAGACATAGCGTCGCGCTTTGCCGCGGCGGCACCTGACGAGCTCGATGAGCTGATCGAGCGCTATGCGGACGATCAGCGCAAACAGGTGCGTGCCGCTGCGCAGAAGGCGTTGCGCGCCCGCGATGCGCTTCTCGCCGAGCAGGCGCGCGTCGATGAGCTCTATCGGTTCCAGGCCGAGGTGGGCGGAGAGGGAATCGTCATCGGCGTCGACGAGGTCGGCAGGGGAGCGGTGGCCGGCCCGCTTACCGTGTGCGCGCTCTGCCTGCCCTCATCGCCACACGTGCTGGGCATCAACGATTCAAAGCAGCTCACGCCCAAGAAGCGCGAGGAGGTTGCCGAGCGTATCCGCGAGCACGCCACGGCGATCGGCATCTGCCACATCCAGCCCGAGACCATCGACAAAGTGGGGATGGCCGTCGCGCTGCGCATGGCTATGGCTGGGGCTATCGAGAATTGCGGCGTCGAGGCCGACTGCGTCCTCATCGACGGCAATCCTGTGCACGTGCATCCGAGGGAGAAATGCATCGTCAAGGGCGATGCCCGCACGGCATGTATCGGTGCAGCTTCCATCGTCGCAAAGGTGACCCGCGATGCGCTGATGGACGAGCTGGATGCGCTCTATCCCGGATACGGCTTCGCCTCCTCGAAGGGCTATGCGTCTGCCGAGCATATCGAGGCGATCAGGGCGCACGGGCTCACGCCGGTGCACCGCGTGACGTTCTGTGGAAACTTCGTCGAGGCGCCTCGTCTCTTCTAAATCGCCGTTCCAGGCGAAACTTCCCATCAAACAGTTACAGACAGCCTTTCTAGCTGCCTATCTGTCATAAGAATGCACACTTTTGCAGATTTCTGTCAGATAGGCGCCAGCTGGTTGAAAGCGTAGTGCAACCTGCGCCTGCCATATTGATGCCTCCGTTCATCGCAACAGAAGAAGTGGAGGAGAGATGGCAGAGTTCGAGGGCAGGGTAGACGCCGTCATCGACGTGACGCGTCCGGCATTCGAGGGCATCGAGGATTTCAGTACGAAGGAGGTGGGGGACCTCGGCGAGGTCCTTGCGGCTACCTATCTCGAAGACAACGGCTTCGAGGTCGTCGATACGAACTGGACGACCCCGTTCGGCGAGGTGGACATCATCGCCCGAACGTTCGAGGAGATCGTGTTCGTGGAGGTCAAGAGCAGGCGCCTTCTGGGCATGACGATGGACGACATCGACCGTGCAGCTCCTGAGGAGGCCTTCGATATCAAGAAGTTCGAACGCTATGCCAAGATGGCCGAGCTCTACAAGCTCGCGGGGGATAGCGCGGAATCGATTCGCCTCGATGTGGTGAGCATCACGTTCCTGAGCAACAGGATCGCCCATATCTCGCACCTCAAAGGCTGTCGCATGTGGGGTGCGTGATGTCCTCCGAGAGCTTCTCCATCCAGACGGCCCAGCTGCGCGGCGTGAACGCCCTTCCCATAACCGTCGAGGTCGGCATCTCGGCGGGTATTCCCGCGATCACGATTGTGGGATGCCCCGACACGGTTGTCATGGAATCGCGCATGCGCGTCCGCAACGCGTTCAAGAATTGCGGATTCAGCCTTCCGCGGGCGCATGTCACCATCAACCTCTCGCCGGCGGAGATCAAGAAGACGGGCACCGCCTATGACTTTCCCATCGCGCTCGCCATCCTCGCCGCGACGGCGCAGATTCCCAAGGAGGGCCTCGACAAATGCCTGTTCGTAGGCGAGTTGGCGCTATCCGGCGACATCGCGACCACGCGCGGCACGGTGGCCTATGCGCGCCTCGCGCACGAACTCGGCCTCAGCCTCGTGTTCGGGGGAGAGCAGGGCTGCCTTCCGATCGAGGACAGCCTGGTCTGCACAAACATCTCCGATATGAGACTCGGGGTATCCGAATGCACGCCGTACGCGCATCTCGTCGAGCTTCGCAGGGGAAATGTCGGTGAGACGATGCGCGATGCAAGCAGCTTGGATTTTGCCGATGTCATCGACCAGGACATGGCGAAGCGTGCGTTTCTTATCGCGGCGGTGGGAGGACATGGCCTCATGATGATGGGTCCGCCCGGCGCGGGAAAGACCATGCTCGCGCGCCGCATGCCCACGATCCTCCCGCGCATGGATGATCGTGCGCTCAACGAGGCCCTGCTCATCCATTCCGTCGCGGGGGAGGATACCTCCGATATCGTGCGGGGGATGCGTCCGTTCAGGGCGCCCCATCATTCGATCTCCCTGGGCGGCCTCATCGGAGGCGGCAGGCCGGTCATGCCGGGCGAGGTCTCGCTTGCGCATCAGGGCGTGCTCTTCCTCGACGAGATGCCCGAGTTCGCCACCAACGTGCTGCAATCGCTGAGGCAGCCGCTCGAGGAGCATGAGGTGCGCATCGTGCGCGTCGATGGTGTCTACGCCTTCCCGTGCAACTTCCAGCTCATAGCCGCATCGAATCCGTGCCCCTGCGGCCATCTGGGCGATCCTGGGCACGAATGCACCTGCTCGGCGGCTCGCATAGCGTCTTATCAGGCGCGCATCGGAGGTCCGCTCATGGACAGGATCGATGTGCTCGTCGATGTGGCGCGCCCCGATTCGCAGAAGGTCATCGAGGGGGCGCCGGGCCTGTCCTCGCACGATATGCGCGAGCTGCTCGGCGCTGCGCTCGAGTTCCGGGCATGGCGCGAGCGCGAGCATCCTGCGAGGGGCAAGCGCGGCGTCGGCGCATACGGCTTCGCTCCCGATGCGCAGAAGACCTTCGAGACGGTATCCGAGCGCCTCGCCTTCGGTGGAAGGGCGATTGCCCGCATCGCCCGTGTGGCACGATCCATCGCCGATCTCGGGCAATCGGAGCTGATTACCAAGGAAAACGTCATGGAAGCATGCGCATTCCGGTCGCGCAGCTTTGGGTAGGAGGGCGCTATGGACTATTCCAGAAACATCGTGCGGTTCGGCGATGAGTGCTATCCGGAGCTTGTCGCCGAGCTCGAGGATCCGCCCGATCTCTATGTGGCGGGCAATCCCGAGGTTCTGACAGGAAGCACGATCTCGATCATCGGCGCACGTATCGCGACGCCCTACGGGCTTGCCGTGGCCGAGCTTGCCGCGCGCGTGAGCGCCGAGTCGTCGCTGGTCGTCGTTTCGGGCGGGGCGCGCGGATGCGACCATGCCGCATCGCGGGCGGCGCTCGATTCGGGTGGGAGCACTATCATCGTGTCGGGCGTCGGCGCCGACCTCATCTACCCACCGGAGTCAGCCGATGTGTTCATCGAGGCGCGTGAGGGCGGCGGTGCGGTCATCTCCCTCGAACCCTGGGGAACCGAGGTGCGCCGATACCAGTTTCCCAAGAGAAACCGCATCATCGCCGCATTATCGCGTGCGACGTTCGTCGCCGAGGCAGGCCTCAGGTCGGGAACCACGAGCACCGCGGAGGCTGCCTTTGCGCTCGGACGAACGCTCTACGCTGTTCCCGGGTCCATCTTCTCGCCCACATCGAGCGGAACGAACAAGCTCATCGCCGATGGCGCGACCATCATCTGCGACGAGCGCGATCTCGAGCAGGCCATTGCGAGCGATTACGGGTTCGTTCGCGGCATCGTCCATAGGGAGGGGCTCCCGCGCGGCGAAGTCCTCTCGGCGCTCTTCGCCTCGCCGTCGCGTGCCCCCGAGCTTGCGGAGCGCTTGAATCAGGATGTGCTGACGCTCATCAACACCCTTGCGGAGTACGAGGTGCTGGGGCTTGTGACGAAACTGCCCGATGGAAGATACGCGGCCTCGCGCGATGCGTATTTGTCGCACAATAGAGGATGATGCGAATCGGTTACCTCGAAAGGATTCGAAGATGCGCGTGGTTGTTGTCGGAGGGGGCCTTGCCGGCTCGGAGTGCGCTCTGCAGCTTGCGGAGCGTGGAATCGGCGTCGACCTGTTCGAGCAGCGGCCTAGCCATGCATCGCCCGTGCATAAGAGCGACCGCTTCGCCGAGCTCGTCTGCTCGAACTCGCTCAAGTCGACGAAACCCGAGACGGCTGCCGGCATGCTCAAGACCGAGCTCTCGCTTTACGGCTCCAAGCTCATCGAGATCGCATACGCTGCGCGCGTGGCGGCCGGCGGGGCGCTTGCCGTCGACCGCGAGCTGTTCTCAGCCTCCGTGACCGAGGCCATCGAGGCACATCCCCTCGTCGAGGTGCACCGCGAGGAGGTCCGCGAGCTTCCCGAAGGACCCGCCGTCATCGCGGCGGGTCCGCTCTGCTCGGAAGCGCTCTTCGAAGCGCTCGCACAGCGCCTGGGCTCGGGAGGCCTCTCGTTCTTCGATGCCGCGGCACCCATCGTCGATGCCGAGACCATCGATATGGACCGGGCGTTTCGCGCATCGCGCTACGAGGATGACGCGCCGGGCGACTATCTCAACTGCCCGTTCGAACGCGACGAGTACTTCGCCTTCATCGAGGAGCTTGTCGGCGCCGAGCGCGTGCTCGCGCGTGATTTCGAGTCTAAGGACCTGTTCCAGGCGTGCCAGCCCGTGGAGGAGGTTGCTCGTACGGGTGCCATGTCGCTTGCCTATGGGGCGCTCAAACCCGTCGGCCTCGTCGATCCCCACACGGGCAGGCGCCCCTTCGCGGTGGTCCAGCTCCGTGCCGAGAACGCGTCGGCGAGCGCCTACAACCTCGTGGGCTTCCAAACCAACCTCACCTTCGGCGAGCAGGCGCGCGTGTTCCGCATGATCCCCGGCCTCGAGCATGCCGAGTTCTTCCGCTACGGCGTCATGCACCGCAACTCGTTCGTTGATTCTCCCCATGTGCTGGGCCCCGGCTTCTCCATCCCCGGAACAGATATCTTCCTCGCAGGTCAGATCACGGGAACCGAGGGCTATGTCGAGGCCATCGCATCGGGTCTTCTCGCCGCATTGAACCTCTATGCACGCGTCAAGGGCCTACCCGCACCCGAGCTTCCCCGCACCTCCGCCTTCGGCTCCCTTGTCGCCTATGCCACCGATCCTGCGACCGAGGACTATCAGCCCATGCACGTGAATTTCGGCATCTTCCCGCCGCTCGAGACGCATATCCGGTCTAAAGCCGACCGCAAGGCGGCCTATGCCGAGCGCGGAATCGCCGATGCGCGCACCTTCGTCGCCGAGCGTGCAGACCTGTTCAAGACGGGTGCATGATGGCCGATCGCTCGCCCGAAGCGGTTGCGCGCGCCGAGAACAGCTCCACGTTCCGCACGTGGTGCGAGCGTTTCTGCGCCTATCTCGCAGACGTGCGAGGCCTTTCCCCCAATACCGTGCGGGCGTATGCCGCAGACCTCGACTCGTACTGTTCGTGGGGCGAGCGCGAGGGGATCGACCTCGCGACGGTCTCGCATCGGGAGCTGCGCACCTATCTTGCCGAGCTCTCCCGCGCCCGCTATACCGAGAAGACCGTGAACCGGCACCTCTCCGCGATCCGCACGCTCTACAAGTGGCTTATCCACGAGGAGCTCGTGTCGCAGGATTCCGCTGCGGCCATCGCGGGAAGGAAGCTGCCGCGCAAGCTGCCCAAGACCATGGCAGACGGCGACGTGGCCGATATCGTGGCTGCTATAGACACCTCCACGCCCGCGGGCATCCGCGACCGAGCGCTCTTCGAGCTGCTTTATGCCTCGGGCGCGCGCATCGCGGAGGCGGCGGCGCTCTCGGTTGACGACATCGATTTCGCGGAAGCGCAGGTCAAGCTCTTCGGCAAGGGGTCGAAGGAGCGCATCGTCCCGCTCTATGCCGCCGCACTCGACATGCTGAGGGAGTACCTCCAGCGGGGGAGACCCCAGCTTGCGAATCCCGAGAAGCCCACGCGCGCGCTCTTCCTCTCGACGCGCGGCAATCCCATGTCGACCGATGCCCTGCGCACGGTGTTCGAGAGGCGTGCGCGTGCCGCGGGCAAGGATGCGGCCCTCACGCCGCACGCCATGCGCCACACCTTTGCAACGGAGCTCCTCGGGGGAGGGGCCGACCTCAGAACCGTGCAGGAGCTGCTCGGCCACGAGTCGCTCTCGACCACCCAGATCTACACGCACGTGTCGATCGATCGCCTCAAAGACGCGACGCGGCAGGCGCATCCCCGATCGGAGTCGTGAAGACTTGCATTTTGCAGCAAATTCCTGCTGGAATGCCGTGTGTGGCGTGGTAATATAACAAATTGCTGCGCATAGGGTGCAGCACGCTGCAGGAAGCAGCGCAGATGTCACACGTACGACTACCTGCGCACCGTGGTGCCCATCTACGTCAAAGCCAGCGTATGGGTGGTGCAAGGGGACGACCTCGTACGGAGGAACAACCACAAGGAGGTTTTTCCATGGCTAAGATCACTATCCAGACCCTGCTCGATTCCGGTTGCCACTACGGTCACCAGACCCGTCGTTGGAACCCCAAGATGAAGCCGTACATCTTCGGCGAGCGCAACGGCATCTACATCCTCGACCTCAAGCAGACCATGCTCGGCGCCGACGCCGCCTACACTTTCCTGAAGGACACCGCGTCCCGCGGCGGCAAGGTGCTCTTCGTTGGCACCAAGAAGCAGGCCCAGGAGCCCATCGCGGCCCAGGCCGAGCGCTCCGGCCAGCCCTTCATCAACCAGCGCTGGCTCGGCGGCATGCTCACCAACTTCGTGACCATGCGCTCCCGCATCGACCGCATGGAGGAGCTCGAGGCCATGGTCGAGAACGGCACGATGGCCACCCTCCCCAAGAAGGAGCAGTCCATCCTCACCAAGGAGCTCGAGAAGCTCCAGCGCAACCTCGGCGGCGTGCGCACCATGACCAGCCTTCCCCAGGCCCTCTTCGTGGTCGACACCAAGCGCGAGGAGATCGCCATCAAGGAGGCCAACCGCCTGCACATCCCCGTGATTGGCCTGCTCGACACCAACTCCGACCCCGACGTCGTCGACTACGGCATCCCCGCCAACGACGATGCCATCCGTTCGGTCGCCCTCATGTGCGAGCTCGCTGCCGACGCTATCCTCTCCGGTAGCGGCCAGGCTCAGATCTCCGCTGAGGAGATGGCCGAGGCTCCTGCTGAGGAGGCTCCTGCTGAGGAGGCTCCCGCAGCCGAAGAGAACGCTGCCGAGTAGTCCAATACCATTCAGAACAGGAGTGTGAAACACTATGGCTCAGATCACCGCCGCTCTCGTCAAGCAGCTCCGCGAGATGACCGACTCTCCCATGATGGAGTGCAAGAAGGCCCTCGTCGAGGCTGATGGCGACATCGAGAAGGCCGTCGACGTCCTGCGCACCATGGGCCTCGCCAAGGCCGTCAAGCGCGCCGGCCGCGACACCAACGAGGGCACCATCGCCGCCTACATCACCGACGACGCCAAGGTTGGCGCTCTCGTCGAGCTCACCTGCGAGACCGACTTCGTGGGCACCAACGCCAAGTTCCGCGCCTTCGCCATGTCGCTCGCCCAGGTCGTTGCCGAGTGCAACCCCGCCGACCTCGACGCCTTCCTTGCTTGCTCCATGAACGGCAACACCGTCGACGCCGAGCTCAAGGAGAACATCCACGTCTTCGGTGAGAACCAGAAGGTTGCCCGCTTCGCCCGCATCGCCACTGATGGCGCTCTGGTGAGCTACATCCACCACGATGGCAAGCACGCCGACATCGTCGAGTTCGCGATCAACAACGCCGACACCGCCGCCAACGACGCCTTCAAGTCCTTCGGCCGCGACGTCGCCATGCAGTGCATCGCCATGAACCCCGTTGCCGCCAAGCGCGAGGACGTTCCCGCCGACGTGGTCGCCCACGAGCTCGAGATCGCCAAGGCTCAGGCTGCCAACTCCGGCAAGCCCGAGGCGATTCAGGAGAAGATGGCTCAGGGCAAGCTTGAGAAGTACTACAAGGAGAACGTGCTCGACGAGCAGGTCTTCGTGAAGGACAGCTCGCTCACCGTGTCGCAGCTTGCCGCCAAGGTCTCCAAGGAGATCGGTGACGAGATCAAGCTCCTCTCCTTCGTGCGCTACAACTTCGGCGAGGAGTAGGCCATAACGCCTTTCCCTGCCCAAGCACGGAATCCCCAAGACGCCCCGCCCCGCGGGGCGTCTTTTACGTTTGGCTGTTGCCTTTATGCAATCGGCATTGCTCGCGTATGCGTGGTGTACTATTTAAGAGATGGTTAGACACCGAGCGAAAGGGGACGGTGTGCCCGATTACAAGTACAAGCGCGTGCTGCTCAAGCTCTCAGGCGAGGCCCTCATGGGTTCTCTCTCCTACGGCATCGATCCTGCCGTGGTGCAGTATATCGCGAACGAGATCAAGCCCGTCTACGATGATGGCGTCGAGATCGGCGTCGTGGTGGGAGGCGGCAACATCTTCCGCGGCGTCCAGGGCGCCGCTGCCGGCATGGATCGTGCCCAGGGCGACTACATGGGCATGCTCGCCACCGTCATCAACTGCCTCTCGCTTCAGGATTACTTCGAGAAGGTCGGCATGGACAGCCGCGTCATGACCGCCATCGAGATGCATCAGATCGCCGAGACCTACATCAGGCGCCGCGCCCTTCGTCACCTCGAGAAGGGCCGCATCACCATCTTCGCGGCCGGCACCGGCAACCCGTACTTCACCACCGATACCGCAGCTGCCCTGCGCGCCTGCGAGATCGACGCCGACTGCCTGCTCAAGGCCACCAAGGTCGACGGCATCTACGACAGCGACCCGGTCAAGAACCCCGATGCGGTCAAGTACGACACCGTGAGCTACATGGAGGTCCTCACCAAGGAGCTCAAGGTCATGGATGCCGCGGCGATCGCGCTTTGCCACGACAACCACATGCCCCTGATCGTATTCAACCTCGAGGAGAAGGACGCCTTCAGGCGCGCGCTCCTCGGCGAGAACGTCGGCACCACCGTTGTAGATGAGGAGAGGTAGCAATGAGCGAGTATACCGATATGTGCAAGGAGCGCATGGGCAAGTGCATCGATGCGCTCAAGTCCAATTTCTCACGCGTCCGCACGGGCCGTGCGAATCCGCACATCCTCGATTCCATCAAGGTCGACTACTACGGCGTGCCCACGCCTATCGTCCAGCTTGCCGGCGTGAAGGTGCCCGAGGCCTCCATGCTCGTCATCGAGCCGTGGGATAAGTCATCCCTGCGCTCCATCGAGCGCGCCATCATGGACTCCGATCTGGGCATCACGCCCTCCAACGACGGCGTCTGCATCCGCCTTCCGTTCCCCAAGCCCACCGAGGAGCGCCGCCGCGAGCTCGTCAAGGACTGCAACAAGTATGCCGAGCAGGCAAAGGTGAGCATCCGCAACGTGCGCCGCGACATCAACGACGAGGTCGAGCTCATGGAGGAGGAGGGCGAGATCACCGAGGACGATCTCGCGCGCGAGAAGAAGGCCATCCAGAAGGAGACCGACGCCTTCACCGCTAAGGTCGACGAGCTCCTGAAGACCAAGACAGCCGAGGTCATGGAGATCTAGCGTGCAGATAGACCAGCAGAAACTCATCGAATACTACCAGGACGCGCCTGAGGACATCTCGCTTGCCGATATCGACCTCGGGCGCCTGCCCAAACACGTCTCCATCATCATGGACGGCAACGGCCGCTGGGCCACCCAGCGCGGTCTCGACCGCGCGAAGGGCCACGTGGCCGGCGTCGATTCCCTGCGCGAGGCGGTCACCACAAGCGTGCGCCTCGGCTTCGACGCGCTTTCGGCCTATGCCTTCTCGACCGAGAACTGGAAGCGCCCCAAGCTCGAGGTCGACCTGCTTATGAAGCTCTTCGCCAAGACGCTCGTGGCTGAGCTTCCGCTCTTCCATCAGGAGAACGTGCGCCTCAAGCTCTTCGGCGACCTCGAGGCGCTTCCCGAGGAGACGTACAAGGTCTTCATGCGCGGCCTCGACGAGACGGCCGATCACGACGGCATGGTCTTCGCACTCGCCGTGAACTACGGCAGCCGTGCCGAGATCGTGCGCGCAGCTACCCAGATCGCACGCGAGGTCGCTGCGGGCACGCTCGATCCCGAGAGCATCACGCAGGATGTCTTCGAGTCACACCTCTATACCGCGGGCATCCCCGATCCCGACCTGCTCATCCGCACGTCGGGGGAGCTGCGCCTCTCGAACTACTTCCTCTACCAGCTCGCCTACACCGAGTTCTATGCCACCGATACGCTCTGGCCCGATTTCACACGCTGGGATATGCTGCGCGCCATCAAGTCGTTCCAGAGCCGCTCGCGCAGGTTCGGCGGTGTGTAGAGATGGCTTCCGAGAACAACGCCGAGGAGGCGCGCGAGCAGAGCGCAAGCCAGAGCAAGGGCATCGACCGCCTGATTGACCGCATGGAATCGCGGCGCGACCGCCTCTCCGATCAGTTCGATTCGAACCAGCTCCGCGGCCAGAAGGCTCGCGGCGCGGCGGAGAAGCTGCTCACGCGCTCGGTTTACGGCGCACTGTATGCGATCATCACGGCGGGCTGCCTGTTCGCCGGGCGCACGCCCACGGCCATCGTGATCGCGCTCATGGCGTGGCTCTGCTGCTCCGAGTTCTTCAGGATGAGCCGCATGGCCGGCCGTATGCCCAACGAGATCCTCGGGCTTAGCGCCGCGCTGATCTTTCCCCTCGTCGCTCGCTTCTTCTATCTGAGGGCGATGGTCTTCGTCGTCTTCTTCCTGGTCATCGCCGTGGGCGTGTGGTACGTGCTCACCCCGCGCGCCAACATCGCCGACGTCGCCGTGACCGTGTTCGCGCCCATCTATACCTCGCTCACCTTCTCGTGCGTCGTGCTCATCCGCAACAGCGACCCCGGCCTCACCGGCGCCTTCCTCGCGCTCGGCGTCATGCTCTCCATCTGGGCAAACGATTCCGTTGCCTATCTGGTGGGCTCGCGCATCGGCATCCACAAGATGGCGCCGCGTATCTCGCCCAAGAAGAGCTGGGAGGGCTTCTGGGCCGGCATGATCGCCTCGGTTATCGTCTGGGTGGTGCTCGGCGTCGTGCATCTCGAGAGCATCTCGCTGCCGCTCGCTATCGCCATCGGCATTATCGAGGGCTTTCTTTCGGTTGTGGGCGACCTCTTCGAGTCGCGCATCAAGCGCGGCGTGGGCATCAAGGACTCGGGCAACATCATGCCCGGCCACGGAGGCCTGCTCGACCGCTCCGATTCCATGATCTTCGGCAGCATGGCCGCCTACATTCTCCTCGTCTTCGGAGGTGTTATCTAGCCATGATGAATATCGCCCTTCTCGGTGCCTCCGGCTCGATCGGCAGGCAGACGCTGGACGTTTGCAGAAATCACGCCGACAAGCTCAAGGTATTCGCCCTTGCCGTCAACAACTCCGTTGATTTCGCCGTGAGCGCAGCGCATGAGTTCGAGCCCGCCTATGTGGTCATCTCGAACCCCGAGCTGGCTTCGAGCACCTCAGCCGATATGTTTCCCGCGGGTACCCAGGTGCTCTTCGGCGAGGAGCATCTCGTCACGCTCTGCGAGCTCGAGCAGACCGACTGCGTGGTGAACGCGCTCGTGGGCGCCGTGGGCATCTCGGCCGGCTACGCGGCGCTCAAGGCCGGCAAGCGCCTGGCCTATGCCAACAAGGAGTCGATCGTCATCGGCGGCGACCTCCTCATGCCCATCGCAGCTTCTGGCCAGCTCCTTCCCGTCGACTCCGAGCACAGCGCCATCTTCCAGTGCCTTTCGGGCGAGCCCCACGAGGGCATCTACAAGATCTGGCTCACGTGCTCGGGCGGCCCCTTCTACGGCCGTACCCGCGATGAGCTCGCCTCCGTCACCGCTGCGGATGCGCTCGCGCACCCCACGTGGCTCATGGGCGACAAGATCACCATCGATTCGTCGACCCTCATGAACAAGGGCCTCGAGGTCATCGAGGCGCATCATCTCTTCAATGTCGGCATCGACGACATCCAGGTCGTCATCCACCGCCAGAGCAAGATCCACTCGATGGTCGAGTTTATGGACGGCTCGGTGAAGGCCAACCTCTGCGCGGCCGATATGCGCATGCCCATCCAGTACGCGCTCTCGTATCCCGAGCGCTGGAGCGCCAGCTGCGAGCATCTCGATTGGCGCTTCGAGGCTCCGCTCGAGTTCTCCGATGTGGATACGCAGGCGTTCGGATGCCTGGCGCTCGCGCAGGACGCCGGCAGGCAGGGCGGCACCGCTCCCTGCATCATGAACGCTGCGAACGAGATCGCCAACGAGGCGTTCCGCGCAGGACGTATCGGTTTCCTCGATATCGAGCGCATCGTCTCGAACGTCCTCGAGAAGAGCGCCGTCGAGGCCGTCCAGAGCCTCGAGCAGCTTGCCGAGGTCGATGCGCGCGCCCGCCGCGATGCGGCTGCGCTCATCGGAGCATAGCCATGGCAGCTGTCACGGGTGCATTCTCGGCCCTCTTCTGGGGCATCGTCGTTCTTTCGCTGCTCGTCGTCGTGCACGAGAGCGGCCACTTCCTCATGGCGCGCGTCTTCGGCGTGCGCGTGACCGAGTTCTTCCTCGGTATGCCCTTCCATCTTAAGATCTCGCGCAAAAGCAAGAAGCACGGCACCGAGTTCGGCGTCACGCCCATCCTCCTCGGCGGATACAACCGCATCTGCGGCATGGAGTCTGCCGAGGATGAGCTGCTTGCCGATGCGCTCGCTTTTGTGTATCGTACCGGCACCGTGCACGCCCGCGACCTTTGCGAGCGCTTCTCCATAGACGAGGATCGCGCGTTCGCCATCCTCTTCGCGCTCAGCGATTGGGCATCGATCCGCATGGTCGACGGCGACGACCCCGATGATCCGGCCTTTACCACCATCCCGCGCGATGCGCAGATGCTCTGCGAATACGACGCCGGACACTCCCAGGACGAGCTCTCCTCCCATGTGGATGGCGATTCCTATGAGCTTTCGCTCACGCCGAGCGAGTTCCTCGACCATGAGCGCTCGCACGTCTACCAGGGAATGTCGTTTCCCAAGCGTCTCGCCATGCTCATCATGGGACCGCTCGTCAACATCGTCTTCGCCCTGCTCGTGGTCACGTTCTCGCTCTCGGTTGTCGGCATGGACGTGGGATCCACCGAGCCCGTCATCGGTACCGTCTATGAAGGCTCGATCGCCGAGGCTGCGGGCATCGAGGCTGGCGACACCCTTGTGAGCATCGGCGATACGGGCATCGAGAGCTGGTATGACATCTCGGGTGCCCTCGATGGGCTGCTCGTGGGAGGCAGCGAGTTCGATATCGTGGTCGAGCGCGAGGGCGAGCAGCTTACGCTGCATGCGAGCATCCCCGCTGGTGAGGCTCCCGAGCTGCTCGGCATCACCAACACCCTCACCAAGGTGCGCCTGCCGCTGTCCGAGGCGCTGATGAGCGCGTTCGGGTATGCGGGGCAGGTGGCTCAGTTCGCACTGCGCCTCATCAACCCGGCTCACACGATGGAGGTCGTCGATCAGTCCTCCTCGATTATCGGCATGTCGGTCATGGCGTCCGAGGCTGCCGCAACGGGCCTCTTCGACCTGCTGCTCATCGTGGCTGCGATCTCTATGTCGCTCGGCTTCATGAATCTGCTGCCTATACCCCCGCTCGACGGCGGCAAGATCGTCTTCGAGGTCGTCCAG
The DNA here is from genome assembly GCA_946530775.1 of uncultured Coriobacteriales bacterium. The sequence goes on along the minus strand of CAMNAH010000002.1, from coordinate 1,728 downwards.
CTCATCATCGGGCGCCCCGTCTCCATCAAGGTGCAGAATATCGTCTCCTATGTGGGACTTGCCCTGCTCCTCGTGCTCTTCGTGTTCGTGCTGCGAAACGACATCATCAACTACGTCATGTAAGGTCTCACCATGGATGCTCCCAAGCGAACCCTCACCCGTCAGGTATTCTGCGGAAACGTGGCTATCGGCGGAGACGCGCCGGTCACGGTGCAGTCGATGACCACCACCAAGACCGACGATGCGCAGGCCACGCTCGCGCAGATCGAGCGCCTTGCCGAGGCAGGATGCGAGATCATCCGCTGCGCCGTTCCCAATGCGGAGGCGCTCGACGGCTTCGAAGCCATCTGCGCGGCATCCCCGCTGCCCGTGGTCGCCGATATCCACTTCGACTATAGGCTCGCCATCGAGGCTGCCCGCCGCGGTGCTGCCGCACTTCGCGTCAACCCCGGCAACGTGGGCTCCTTCGAGCGCGTCGACGCCATCATCGATGCTGCAAAGGCAGCGGGCATTCCCATCCGCATCGGCGTGAACGCAGGATCGCTCGACAAGAAGGTCGAGGCGATGGACGGCCTCGACCTCTCCGAGAAGCTCGTGCTCTCGTGCGAGTCCTTCGTCGCGCACTTCCGCGAGCGCGGATTCGAGGACATCGTGCTCTCCGCGAAGGCGCATGATGTGCAGACCACGCTCGCCACGTATCGCGCGCTTGCGGAGCGGCTGCCCGACTATCCGCTGCATGTGGGCGTCACCGAGGCGGGAACGCTTCGCCAGGGTACGGTCAAGAACGCGTGCGGTGTGGGCATCCTGCTCGAGGAGGGCATCGGCAATACGATGCGTCTCTCGCTCACGGCCGACCCCGTCGAGGAAGTTAAGGTGGCGTGGGATCTGCTTTCGGCGCTCGGTATGCGCAGGCGTACGCCCGAGCTCGTGAGCTGCCCCACGTGCGGGCGCACGCAGGTGAACCTCATCCCCATTGCCGAGGAGGTTTCCAAGCGGCTCGAGAACGTCTCCGTACCTATCTCGGTTGCGGTCATGGGATGCGTAGTCAACGGTCCCGGCGAGGCGCGTTCTGCAGATATCGGGCTTGCTTCGGGCAGGGGAGAGGCCGTGCTCTTCGCGCACGGCGAGATTATCCGCAAGGTTCCCGAGGAAGCAATGGTCGATGAGCTTATGGCCGAGATCGAGAGCCGATTCTGCTAGGCTTTTCTCCTACGGCAATTTAACGAGAGGATGTTGACGTGGTACGTTACGAACTGATGAGCAGGACCTATGCGCCCACCCTGAAGGAAGACCCGGCCGAGGCGGAGCTCGCAAGCCACAGGCTGCTTCTGCGCGCCGGCTTTATCCGCAAGACGGCCGCCGGCCTCTACAGCTACCTTCCGATGGCCTGGCGCTCGCTCAGGAAGATCGAGAAGATCATCCGCGACGAGATGGACGGTATCGGCGCTCAGGAGATGCTCGTTCCCATGATCGTGCCTGGCGAGATCTGGCAGCAGTCTGGCCGCTGGGATGTCTATGGTCCCGAGCTCCTGCGCCTGAAGGACCGCCATGGCCGCGATTTCGTGGTGGGCCCCACCCATGAGGAGACCTTCGTCGACCTCGTCCAGAACGAGCTCAGGAGCTACAAGCAGCTCCCCATCACGCTCTATCAGATCCAGGACAAGTTCCGCGATGAGATGCGCCCCCGCTTCGGCCTCATGCGCGGCCGCGAGTTCATCATGAAGGACG
>CAMNAH010000001.1 GCA_946530775.1 uncultured Coriobacteriales bacterium | reverse complement strand
GACTGGCACTTCATCGACGAGATCCCGACCAACGAGATGGCCCGCGTCAAGGAGCAGTATGCCGACCAGTATGTCGTCGCTCCCTACGCCGGCACCTACTACGTCTGCTGGAACGTCAACCAGAGCCTCTTCTAAGAGCCTTTCGTTCACAGACGCTCGTTAGAGCTACGAGAGCCGCCCTTCGGGGCGGCTCTTTCGTTGATGTATAGTTGGACTGTTGATTGTTCGAAGGGTTCTTGCAAGGGGAGAAGCGATGGATGAGATCCGCTCGTTCGATGTGACGGTGAACGGCTACACCTATGAGGCCAAGTACAGCGCCGAGACGGTTGATAGGGTGTTCGTGCCCCTGCTCCATACCCTGAAGGAGCTCCACGACCGTCTGGGACGCCGTACGGTGGTGTTCCTCGCCGCACCTCCCGGAACCGGCAAGTCCACGATTGCGCTCGTGCTCGAGATGCTCGCCAAGGAGGAGCTCGGCCGCGACGTGTTTCAGGCCGTGGGCCTCGACGGCTTCCACTACTACAACGACTACCTCAAGACGCATGCCATCCTCGTCGATGGTAAGCCGGTGCCGCTCAAGGCGTTCAAGGGCACGCCCGAGACATTCGACCTCATCGAGTTCAAGAAGCATCTCGATAACCTCACCGTCATGGTCAACATGCCCTGGCCGGTCTACGACCGCACCATCCACAACCCGCGTCCCAAGGGCACGCGCATCTATGCCGACATCGTGCTCATCGAGGGTAACTACCTGCTGCTCGATGAGGAGTATTGGCAGGATTTCGCCAAGCTGTGCGACTACAGCATCTTCATCGGAGCCGATGAGGCCGATCTGCGCGAGCGTCTTATCGCGCGCAAGGCCCGTGGCGGCGTGAGCTATGAGGAGGCGCTCGCGCACTACGAGCGCACCGATGGACCCAACGTGCGCCGCGTGCTCGCGCATGTGTGCCCGCACGACGAGGGCTATATCTTCTCCGAGGCCGACGGCGTGACCACGCTCACGCCCGAGCATGCGGAAGAAGGCGAGGAGCTTGGCGCGTAAGGGCATTGCACGGCTTGCGTTTGCATCTGCCGTGCTCGCAGGCGCCGCATGCGCCCTCGTGGCGCCGCGACCGCGCTCGGATGGGCGTCAGAGGACCTGGGAGCATCTGAGGCGGTTCCGCTATGCGCACCGCGGCCTCTACGACCCCTCGCTCGGCATTCCCGAGAACTCGCTCGCGGCGTTCGAGCGTGCGGCGTCGCTCGGCTTTGGGTCCGAGCTCGATGTGCACCTCACATCCGACGGCAAGCTCGTCGTGGTTCATGACTCCGATCTTGCGCGCATGACGGGCGTGCATGCCATCGTGGAGGAGCTCTCCCTCGCGCAGATCGGGGAGCTGCGTCTTTCTGGCACAGACGAGCACATTCCGCTGTTCTCCGACGTTCTCGCCGCATACGAGCGGCTTGGCTCGGGTCTTCCGCTTATCGTGGAGGTCAAGACATACGGCGAAAACTACGCGCAGCTCACATCCGAGACCATGGCCGAGCTCGACCGCCATGATCTTTCCTACTGCGTCGAGAGCTTCGACCCGCGCGTGGTGCGATGGCTGCGCGAGATGCGTCCCGAGGTCTTCCGCGGCCAGCTCTCGCAGAACTTCCTTGCTGAAGGCCAGGGGAGCGGCAAGGGCACGGCATTCGATATTGCGGCGACGTTGCTCGCAGCCAATGCGCTCACGCGCCCGGATTTCGTGGCGTATCGCTTCGACGATGCGGAGCTGCCCGCTCCTGCGCTGGCGACCAGGGTGCTGGGCGGCGCCTATGTGGGCTGGACGCTCCACACGATCGATGAGATCCGCGCATGCGAGGATAGGGGAGGAGTCGCTATCTTCGAGGGGTTCGTGCCGGAGCCTGAGAGCTCGGCCTATTCGAAGGACTGAAGCACCTTCTCGAGCAGCGCCTTGAGCTGGACAGCGTCCTCAGGAGCGATGTTCAGGCACCCTGCTATGCAGAAGGGAACCTCGACGGCCTTATCGCGCAGGGCACGTCCCTCATCGGTGAGCGTGACGATCACCGCACGCTCGTCATCCTTCGAGCGCTCCCTGCGCACATAGCCATGGGCCTCCAGGCGCTTGAGAAGCGGCGTGAGGGTTGCGGAATCAAGATAGAGCTTCCTGCCCAGTTCGCCCACGGTGATGCCGTCCTGAGCCCACAGAACCATCATGGCGACGTATTGCGTGTATGTGAGCCCCAGCGGGTCCAGGAAGGGCTTGTAGCGCCTCGTGAGCTCCTTCGATGCCGCATAGAGCGGAAAGCACAGTTGGTTCTCAAGGGCGAGCGGGTCGAAATCGGGCATGAGGCGGTCCTTTCTTGGCGCTATATAATCGCGCGCGATTAGCTAACTACGAGTATAGCGCATGTTTGCGCAGCTTGTGCGCGTGCCTGCCGATGCGCTTCGCCGCTTCCCGCCACGCTTTGACACTCCTTGACATGACGTCTCGCAAGAAGGGCATTATCTCCTGCATTTCGGTGCGATCTTCGCTGACAGGCTCGAGCGCGCGAAGCGAATCAACATGCATTTGAACTGCGGAAATGCAATCCGCTGACAGATACCTGACAGATTCGGGCACGTTTGCTGCAACCTTGCCCATTCGTTCTCGAGTTTTCAACAGGACAGCATTGGACAATCGCTTGCAAGCAAGGTGAGGAGGATTGGCAAGCCCATGTCCAGACGAATGCGGTTGATCATATCGGTGCTCTGCGGGGTTGCGGCATGCGGGGCATGCCTGCTCTACGGATCCCACATCAAAGCCGAGGCCGAGAAGATGCGCCTCGAGACGCTTGAACGCTATGGCGGCGAGGTGGTGAGCCTGCTCGTCGCAACGCGGACCCTCGAATACGGCGATGTGGTGGATGCCTCGTCGGTTACCACCCGGGAATGGCTCTCCGACCTTGCGCCCGACCAGGCTTTGGTCAGGCTCGAGGACGTGGTAGGCAAGCAGATCACGGTCCCGCTTGCCAAGGGACTGCCCTTGACGCAGCTCAACGTGCGCGACGGAACGAGCGGCCTCGATGTTCCCGCGGGCTTCGTCGCGCTCTCGCTTCCCATGAACGACAAGCTCGGGCTGTCCAAGAACATCGCGGCCGGCACCCGCGTTGTCGCGTATGCCGTGGGTGCGAACAGCACGGTGTTGCTCACGGCCTCGGCCCTTGTCCTGGCTTCTCCGATCGAATCGACGACGTTCTCCCAGACGCAGACCGTATCCCTTGCCGTGCACCCCGAAGATGTGAGCGCGGTGCTGGGTGCGAGCGCGCGTGGCGACCTGCGCCTCGTGGTGCCTGCCGATGACGTTGAGTTTGAGGAGTCCACGCAGGTGGACGCGCCGACCGAGGTGCATGCAGAGCCTCAGGCGCCTGTAGCTGCGGAAGACGATTCGTCTGCTGCGGATGCCGCAGAGCAACGTCCAGATCAGAGTGCGGCACAGGAGCAGCCTGTATCGGGAGACGAGGTTGACGAGGGGAGTGCGATGTAGATGGCACCCGAAACATGTCTCTGCTGCTGCCCGCAGCATCGCAAGGACGAGCTGTTTGCATGCATGTCGGCGCTCTATCCGCATGCGGAGCTCGTGCATACCGAATCCGCATCTGAGCTCAGAAAGCTTGCTCTGGAACACGGGGACGGGCGCTGCGTCGCCGCTGCCGGCTTTAGCGAGCGCGGGGTATCCGATATCAACCTGTGCGCGGCCATCGTCCGCGATGGCTGTGTTGCCGAGACGACCCTTGTCACCGAGGCGGCCTCGGGCTCGCTTCGCTCACGTGCCGCAAGCGCAGGTATCAGCCGAGTTATCGAGGCTGGGTCGGCTCCGCGCCGCCCTGCTCGGGAACCTGCTCAGCGTGTGGATCAGACGAAGGCACCGAGCCCCGAACGGCCTTTGCGGGAAGGGGCCGGCGCCGGTGCTCCGCTCGTCGTGTTCTGCTCGGGGCGCGGGGGAGTGGGTAAGACGGCCATCGTGTCGGTGGCGGCGCATATAGCGGCCTCGTGGGGGATGCGCGTGGCGTTGCTCGATCTTGATCTTGCGAACGGGGATCTCTTCGCCCGCCTTGGATGCGCCCAGGGATGCGACCTGGCCCAGTTCGGCACGTGCGGCGACTCGTCTGTTATGGCAAAACCGGTACACGTTGCCGAGAACATACACCTCTGGGGGCCCTGCGCCCTTCCCGAGATGGCGGAGGTTGCGTCTCCCCACATCGGCGAGCTCATAGCTCATGCACGAGCCCACGCCGACCTTGTGCTTGCGGATACCTCGTCGACGACGACCGATGCCGTTGCGGAGGCGCTCCAACATGCCGACAGGGCGGTGCTTGTCTACGACGGGCGCCGTTCCTCCCTGGCGTTTCTCGCGCGGATGGGAGGCTTGGCCGTGCGCCTGGGGGTCGCACGTGCGCGTATTATGCGTCTCGAGAATCACGCCGACCCCTACACGAGGCCCGATTTCTCTCTCGGCCGCACGGAGGTGGGCCTCGAAGTCGCGCGTCCGCTCAGGGTATTCGAGGGAGGCCGGGAGGTATCGCAGCTTCTCGATGAGGGGCGCGCGCATGAGCTCTCGCGCTATGCAAGCGACTTTACGACCTCGATAGCCTCATGCCTTGCCCAGATTCTCTCAGAGCTCGGATGCCTCCCTGCGTGCGACGAAGCGCTGCGGGCATCCAAGGAGCCTACGGTCAAGCGCAGATTCTGGAAGTTCTCGCGTGCGAGGGAGGCGAGCTAGGTGAGCGTGCTCGAACGTGTGCGCTCGCAGGGCGCTCTTCCTGGGCAATCCGTTGCGGAGGATATGACCGAGCAGCGCATCTGGCTCAAACACGAGCTCATAGAGCAGCTCGGGCTCAGAACCGTTGCGGCTCAGATCGCGCAGGGTACGCCCGAGCGTGCCCGCATGGAGCTCGAGGTAGCGCTCACATCCATCCTGAACGTCCAACAGGGCCGTATAGCGCCGGAGAACCACAGCGCCGTCATCGCCCAGGTTCTCGACGAGCTCTGCGGGCTCGGGCCGATCCAACCTCTGATGGATGACAACGATGTCACCGAGGTCATGGTCAACGGACCGCGGGCGATATTCTTCGAACGCCACGGGCGTCTCGAGGCGTCGAAGCGCACGTTCGACTCGGAAGAGCAGGTCATGGTCGCGCTCGACAGGATCCTTGCCCCGTTGGGCCGGCGTCTCGACAAGAGCAGCCCCATCGTGAACGCGCGTCTGGCCAACGGCGATCGCGTCAACGCCGTCGTATCGCCCATCGCTCCGCATGGTCCCGCGGTGACCATCCGCAAGTTCGCCGGACGCATCACGTCGCTGGCTCGGCTCCAAGAACTCGGTGCCATACCCGATTGGTATGCGGGTTTGCTCACATGTGCCGTGAGGATGCGCCAGAGCATCGCGGTTGCGGGCGGAACGGGCTCGGGAAAGACCACCTTGCTCAACGCGCTTTCCTGCGAGATCGACCATGGCGAGCGCATCGTGACTATCGAGGACTCCTGCGAGCTCAGGTTCGATTCGCATCCCAATGTGGTCGCCCTCGAGGCGCGTGATGCCTCCATCGAGGGCACGGGCGAGATAACCATCCGCGATCTGGTCAAGAACGCGCTGCGCATGAGGCCCGACCGCATCGTGGTGGGGGAGGTCCGTGGCGAGGAGACCATCGATATGTTGAATGCCATGAATACGGGGCATCCGGGTTCGCTGACCACGCTGCACGCGGGAGACGCGCACGAGGCCATCTCCAGGCTCATCCTCATGGCGCGCTTCGGCATGAACCTGCCCCCGGAGCTTATCGAGGAGCAGATCGCAACAGCGTTGGACCTGATCGTCATGTCGTGCAGGCGCTCGGATGGCTCGCGCCGCATCTCATCGATGTCCGAGGTTGTACGCGCAGATGATGGCCGTGTCGAGCTCGTGCCGTGCGTGTCCTTCGATCCAGCTGATGATGCTTGGACACTCGAGGCGATGCCGTCCTTTGTCAATCGCGCCCTCGAGTCGCACATGGCATCCGAGGAGGAGGTGGAGCGGTGGCGTTCCTTGCTCCCATAACGGTCTTCGCGCTCGCGTTCTGCGCATGCTTTGTCGCAACGGGCCAAACCGTACGGTCAACCATGTTCGCATCAAGGTCGATTCGCTGGATGGAGCGACATTTGCGCAATCTGCTGCGTATCTGCTCGCAGAGTGCTGCCATCGAGCGTGCGCTCTCGATTTCAGCGGTTTCGGCCTCCTCCGCGCTTGTGCGCACACGTCTTGCAAAGGCGGGCTTCGACTTCTCGATGACCGAAACGTGTTCCGTGGTCGCAGCGGGGTGTGTGATTTCGGCATGCATCGGGGCGGTGTTCTCGGCGTCTGTTTGGGGTGCTCCCGTGGGCGCAGCGGTATATGCCGCTGTCCTTTGCGCAAGCACGTCCCATGCGCAGCGCAAACACGTCCAGGCACTCTCTGCGGAGATGCCTGCGGTGTTCAGATCGCTCGCTGTTTCCCTCGGATCCGGCCTCACGCTCTCCCAGGCAATCGCCTATGTGGGGTCTCGCGAGGATAGCGTGACCGCCCCGGCCTTTGCCCAGTGCTCGTTGCGGATACTGTGTGGGGATCCTTATGACGAAGCGCTGTCGGCATTGGTCGACGAGCTTCGCACGCCTGGGATCGAGCTGCTTTCAAGCGCCCTTGCCATATCGCATCGCACGGGCAGCCCGCTCCAGAGCCTCTTCATGCGCTCTGCGAACTTGGTGGAGCGTGCGGGCGAGCTCGAACGGCTTCTTGTTGTCAAGACCGCGCAGGTCCGTCTTTCCGTGAGGATCGTATGCCTGCTGCCGGCTCTGCTCGTAGGCGTGCTCCTGATGATATCGCCCGACTTCCAAGCGGGAATCGCGACGCCCACGGGAATCGTGTCGATAGCGCTTGCCGCCTGCATGGACTGTGCCGCCGTTCTCATCGTGCGGCGCCTTTCGAGGGGGATTGCATGATGGAGCCCATCATCGCCGCTCTGTTCGCGTTCGCAGCGGCCCAGCTTGCCTTAGACCGCCAGATGGCGGGAGGCGGGGCGAGGTCGCGGGAGCAGGATCTTGCCGCATTCTTCAGGGAGCTTGCACCCGTGCGGGCGTATCGGGAGCGCGAACGCACGGAGGAGCTTCGACGCTGCTGCCTCTCCGAGCTTCCCGTGCTGCTCGATGTGCTCACGCTCGGCCTTTCCGCGGGCCTCTCCTTCGATGCCTCGCTCGAGCTGTACTGCACGCGCTACGACAACGATCTGGCCGAGGAGCTCGCTGCATCCATGCAGCTGTGGCGCATGGGGCTCGAAACGCGATCGGAGGCTCTCGCGAGCCTTGCAAAACGACTCGATATCGCCGCGCTCCAGCGTTTCTCCGCGGCGGTTACCGAGGCCTTGGCCTTTGGATCCCCGCTTGCGGAGGTTCTCGAGCATCAGGCGCAGGCCATCCGCGACGAGCATAGGTCGAACGTCGAGGAGGCGATCGAGAAGGTGCCCGTCAAGATGCTCATTCCTCTGGGAACCCTCATCGTTCCCGCAATGCTTCTGGCAATACTCGGGCCGCTTATGGGCCCGGCGCTGCAATCCCTATGAGCAAGCTCGATGAAAGGAGAGCGTTATGGACAGCATCATGCGTTTCAGAGGCCTTATCGGTGACGAGTCGGGGCAGGGGACGACCGAATACGCCATTCTCGTGGGCGTTCTCGTGGTTATCGCGATCCTTGCAATCCTTGCGTTCAGGGAGAAGGTCGGAGAGCTGTGGAACGCAATCGCCGAGGGAATCAACTCGCTGTAGCGGCAATCGTCCTGGCGTTGCTGCTCGGCGCTGTTGCCGCGGCGGGCAGGTCGTCTGACGAAGGATTCGAAGCTGACGCGCCTGCAGCGATGCCGGGGGTGGGCGGCGAGAAGGGCGCATCGCGCATCCGGCGTGTTGAGGATACGGCCTATGTGCATGAAAACCTTCAGGATGCGGCGTCTGAGCAGCTGTGCACCTATCGCGATATGCGCTCGTGCACGCTCGCCTGCTCGGGCTATCTCGACCTTTACGGAAACGCCTGGGGATGCATTGTGCAGGGCGATGGGTGGACGGAGATCGCCGTGATCAAGGCGATTGACGAGGGGACCTGCTCGATTCAAACGATCCGTCTGGATATTCGGTGAGAAGGGGAGGCCGATATGGAGAAGATGCTCGGCTCTTGCGAAGGACAGTCGACGCTCGAATACGCGCTCGTCCTATGTGCGCTCTTGGCGAGCGTGGTGGCGCTCGGTGCCGTGCTTGCGTTCATCCGCAACCCTGCGGTCTTCTCTTCGGTGATCGACAGCTCTGCTCATGTGCTTTCTGGCGGAGACGCCCTGGGCACGGCGTTCGATGTGGTGGTGTTCTAAATGCGCAATGGCTTGCTTAAAGAATGCGATGGACAGGCAACGGTCGAGGCTGCGTTCATGCTGCCGACGGTGCTCGCCCTTCTTGGGATGCTGCTGCAGCCGGCATGCCTCATCTACGCACGGATGATGATGGACCAAGCTGCCGCCGAGACCGCCCGCCTTCTGGTTACCGCCTCGAACGAAGAAGACGCGGTTCGCTCCTTCTGCCTGCGCCGGCTCGAATCGGTACCGCATGCAGCGCTGTTCCATACGGGCGGCGATGAGGGCTGGTCTGTAGAGTTCTCGGAGCATGCCGGCGATGTCGAGGTCTCGATTGTGGGCCATGCGCGGCCCCTTCCGGTGTTCGGCATGCTCACGCGCCTGATGCTCGAGCACGATGAGGAGGGGGTCATCCTGAGATCCAAGTATCGCATATCTTTGCGACCGTCATGGCTCGAGGGAGGCCAAGAGGATTGGGCGGGTGTGTGGAATGACTAGGCCGTCCCGTCTCCCGATCGATCTGTTCCTCGACGATGAGGGCGGATATACGACGGTCGCGATGGCACTTGCGCTCCTCTTGAGCGTCACGCTCGTGCTCTTCGCGGGTCGTGTGCAATGGAGCCTCTCGCGTGCGGCCGAAGTGCAGGAGGTGGCCGATGCCGCCGCGCTTGCCGGCGCCAATGTCGTCTCGCGCTACGCAACCTGCGCCCAGGTGTGCGATGCCCTCATCCTCACGATGGGCATCGCCGGGCTCGTGGTCTGCGGTGCGGCCCTTGTGCTCGCATGCGTTCCGGGTGCCGGCTCCGCTGCCGCTGAGATGCTCGACCTGGGAACATCGATGCTCGATGCGCGCACCTCGTTTGCCCGCGGGGCGGTCGAAGGTCTCTCGAAACTCGAGGCGGCGGTGCCTGCCCTCGTATGCCTCAACTCCATCGCCGTGGTGGAGGCCAACCAGCAGGGCGGCATCTCCTATGCCGGCGTGGCCGTCCCGCTTCCCCTTGAAGGGGGAAGCGATTTCTCGTCGCTTGATACCGAGATCGACACAAGCGAGCTCGAGGAGAGGGCGGAGGACCTGCGTGGGGCGAGCGAGAAGCTCGCAGATGCATCCAGGCGTGCCGATGAGGCGCTCATGCGCGGGTGGATGGCGGATTGCGGGCAGCGCCCTCGGTGCATGCGCGAGCGGGCTGGAACGCTTGCGGGCATGCAGGGCTCGCAGAACCCCGATTATCCCACGTACGAGACCTGGACGTTCGGGGCTGCCCTTATGCGCGCCCGCGCCTACTATCCCATACGGCGTGCGGTCGATACGCCCGAGAACGGAACGCTCGAGGCTCTGGTCGATTGCTGCGCGCGCGAGGCGTTCTACGATTACGCCATCGAGCGGCTCTCGGAGGCCTACTACATCGAGCTGGCCGATGGAAGCGTGGATATGAATCTGCCGGAGCTTCCGCACAATACGGCCGAGGCACGCGCGACGACGCTCTATACCGATGTGCGGTGGCCCTGCACGCACGAGGGTGGCGCCACGGTGCTCCACGCCACGCTTGCCTGCCCGGGAGCTGTTGGAGGTGCGGCTGGCTATGCATCGCTCTACGACATCGACTCCGGTGCCGTATCCAGATGCGATCTGTGCCAGATGGACATCGTCGATATGGGCAAGGTTGCCGCAGCATCGACGAGCATCGACAACGGTTTCGAGCACTACTGGCGCGAGGTCGTGCTCGCCTCGCGCGACTATCAGGCGGCGCGTGCAGAGTGTGCTGCGGCGCAGCGCGAGCTCGAGGGCCTTGCCGAGGACGGTGCCGATGCGTTCGAGGAGGCGCTCGAGGAGCTCGCCGTGCCGCGCCCGCGCATCGTCCCGCCCGGATCATGCGGCTGCGTTGCGATAGTGGCTCGCACGCAGGACCAGCAGGTTCCGCAGACGCTCGGAGCGTCGTTGCTCGATCCAGCATCGCTTCCCGCCGGCGTTGCGGTCTCTGCCGCCATGCTCGCGCCTGACGGTTCGGCGGATGGCGGATCCGTGCTGACGCACCTCTTCGATGGCCTCTCAACGCACAACCCCGCGCTGTTCGGCGTGCTGGGCGAAGCTGCCGAGCTCTGGGGCGCCCTGCTCGAATCATATGGCACGGCATTCGACCAACTGGCTAGCACATCCGCAGGGTTTCTCGATCGCGTGGACGGCGTGTTCGGCTCCTCGGCGGGTTCCTGGCTTAAGGAGAAGGTCGGATCGCTGGTGAGGGCAGCGGGAATCGAGCCGGGTGATATGCGCATGCTCAAACCCGTGCTGGTGTCCTCGTCCTCGGTCTTCGAACGTGCCGGTCTCGGCGGAATATCCCGCGTGCAGCGGCTCATCGTCGACATCGGCCCTTCTCCTAGCATCGAGTCGGTGCTCGGGGCGTTGGGGCTGGACCCATTCGAAGGCGTACCATCCGGCAGCATCTCCCTCGGCGAGATACCCATTCCCGGAACGGACAGAGCGATTCCACTCGAAGTGGATCTGTCCGCGTTGGCAGGTGCGCCATGATCTCCAGGTTCATCGATGCTGACGACGGGCAGATGAGCGTCGAGCTTGCCGTGATCATGCCCGTGGCGATTGTCGTTGCGCTCGCAATTGCAAACATCATGGCGTTTCTCGACTGCTGCACCCGGTTCGACCGCGCAAGTCTCGACGCCGTGATTGCGCATGGGGTGTCGCCGTCGGGCACGCAAAGCTCCGTCTCGGCCGTCAGCGGAATCGAATCGGCTCTGGCCGAGGCCATGGGTGAGGGAGAGGCCATTACGGTCGAGGTGAGCTCGTCCTCGCTTGCCTCGGATCCCGGGGAGCTTTTGAGCATGGCCCCTCATCTCGTGCGCTATACCTGCACGATGCGTTTTCGACCATGGCCGCGCCATCTCGTGATTGCAGGGGCCGTCGTGGACGCGCCGTTCGAGATCGAGCATACGAGGACGTTGGTTGTAGACCGATATAGACCCGGGGTGGTGATATAGATGTGCCGTGTAAGCCTTACGTCGGATTCGAGGCCGCAGGTAGCCATTTCCTTCCAGGTTCTGAACAGCTGGTTCAAGCGCCTGCGCGGACTCTTGGGAACAGATGATGATGCGGATCCCGTGGCGCTGATGAGGTGCGGTTCGATCCACACCTTCGCGATGTCCTATCCCATTGATATCGCGTTCGTGGACGAGCGCGGGCTCATCCTCGATGCCATCAGGGCGCTGGCTCCCAACAAGCGCGCATCGAATCCCCATGCATTCATGACCCTCGAGCGGCCCGCCGCAGATAGCCCCTGGTTCGAGATCGGCGAACGCCTGAGCATGTGCAGCCTCTGCTGCTGAGAGAAAGGACCATCATGGAGTTGTTCGAGACCAAGGTCTGCCCCCAGTGTGGGCAGGAGCTGTTCGAAGATATGACCACGTGCTATGGGTGCCTGTACTCGTTCGAGCAGGCGCTGGAACGCCAGTCCGTTCCAGCCCTCGGCCTTCCCGATATCGACGAGCCGGATCTTCTCGATGAAGATCTTTCCGCCGCATCGCGGGAGCAGGCGAAGCTTATGCTCAAGATCTCGACCGATGATGCGCAGGCTACCGTTCCCATTCCGCCCGCCGGACTCGTGATCGGCCGCGATGCGCTCGCCGATGTGGTGCTCAAGTCGCGTGCGGTGTCCAAGCGCCATGTGCGCATCGTGCCACTGAGCAATGCGGCCATCGTCGAGGACCTGGGCTCGACGAATCCTGCGACCTACAGGGGCCGCGAGATCCGCGAGACGGCGGTGGTGCACGCCGGCGAGGCGTTCGAGGTCTGCGGGTCGGTGTTCACCGTGATCGTTTGAGCTCGAGCAGCGCTCCATCCACGGCCAAGCACGGCATGAACATGCAAGGCGAATGACGCCATGGGGTATGCTTGTATCAGAACAACGATGCAGCATGCATCCCTTCGGAGGTAGCACAATGTCGAAGCGTCTCTTGCACGTGCCGAGCGTAATCCTCTCAAGCGTCATCATGCTTGCCGTGAGCCTTGTGCTCACCGTTCCGGCATGGGCGCGCGAATACGAGATGGTCCAGACCACCATCGATGCGACCGTAGGCACCGATGGATCGATGGACGTGCAGGAGGAGCGCATCTTTGCCTTTGACGGCAGCTTCAACGGCGTGTATTGGAACCTGCCCCAGGGCGAGTTCCAGGGTCGCTATGTGACGGTCGACGTTGTCGAGGCGGGCGAGTTCGTCAACGGCGAGGCCATCTCCTACGAGCTCTCCAACTCGGGCGACAACAACACCTACTCTATCGAGTCGTACGGCTCGAGCCTGCGTCTCAAGATCTACGCACGCCATTCGAACGAGAACGCCCATTTCTACATCGTCTACCGCTTGAACGATGTGGTCTCTCGCCATGCCGACGTCTCCGAGCTCTACTGGCAGTTCGTCACCGAGGGCTGGGATGAGGAGACCCAGAACATCACCTGCACGGTGCATCTGCCGGTGCCCAAGGGCGAGTCGGTCACGCCCGAGGACAATGTGCGCGCCTGGGGTCACGGCCCCCTCGATGCCTCGCTTGCGTTCGAAGGCAACGACATCGTCTACACCGTGCCGGGTGTGGGCTCCTCCGAGTTCGCCGAGGCGCGCGTGACCTTCCCCGAGTCGTGGATGCCCGATGCGCCGCAGGATTCTAAGAAGGTGCTCGACTCCATCCTCGCCGAGGAGCAGGCCGAGGCCGATAAGGCCAACCGGCGCCGCATGATCGCGCGCGGTCTCTACTACGGCAGCATGGCGGTTGCGGGCATTGCCGCCCTGGGAACCTCAGTCTTCGCCTTTATCAAGCGCAGGGCATATAAGGCCGCCATCAAGCCCCAGTTCGACGATAAGTACTTCCGCGACGTGCCCACCAACGATCATCCCGCGGCTCTTGGAGCCCTCTACCACAACGGCAACGTCACGCCCGAGCTCTTCACCGCAACGCTCATGAATCTCACCGATCGCGGCATCATCGCCCTGCAGCACGTGCAGGTTGAGCGCAGCGGTGTGTTCGGCTCTAGGCTCGAGGACGATTATCGCCTTGTCGCAACGGGCAAGCCCGTAGACGACTCCGACGATTCCTACCGTTACACCAATAGCTCGACCTATATCGATCGCAAGGCGTTCGACCTCATGTTCGAGAAGGTCGCTCTGGGTGTTTCCGAAGAGGATTACAAGGACGGCACGTATCCGCCGATGTATTTCTCGAGCATCGAGAAGTATGCGGAGAAGCGCCCCTCATCCTACGAGAACGCCTACGATAATTGGAAGAACGCCGTGGAGCACGAATACTCCATGCGCTTCACCATGGGAAAGACCACCGTCGACATGCCTACGGGCAGGCTCCTGGCGGCCGGCATCATCGATTTCTTCCTTGCCGTGATCTTCATGTTCGCCTGCCTGGTCTTCGGCACGCCGCTGCCCATCATCATCGTCGGATTCGTCTTGCTTCTGGCTGCGGGCGGGTATTGCATCTTCTCGGCGGTGAACAGCGATGATGCCAATGAAGAGGGCCGCGAGGTGCGCGCCAAGCTCAAGGCGCTCAGAAACTGGCTCAAGGACTTCACGCGCCTGGGCGAGGCCATTCCCACCGACGTGGTGCTCTGGAACCGCCTGCTTGTCATGGCTGTCGTGCTCGGCGTTGCCGACGAGGTTATCAAGCAGCTCGAAACGGTCCTGCCCGAGGTTCTCCATAGCGAGTACCTGAGCAACACCTATGGCTGGTGCTACGTCTCATCCTCGTCGAATTACACGAATCCCGCCAACACGGTCACGAATGCCGTCTCGTCCGCCCATAGCGTTTCGACGGCCTCTGTTGCGGGCTCTAGCTGGAGCTCGGGCGGTGGCGGAGGCGGAGGCTTCTCAGGCGGTGGAGGCGGCGGCTTCGGCGGAGGCGGCGGCGGAGGCGGCGGCGCGTTCTAGCGCCAGGCGCGTATCGCAAGTGATCAGAGGCTGTCCTCGACCTCGCCGATCGTCGCGATGTTCGCGATCTCGGTCTCGTTCAGGACGCCGGTCATCGCATCGAACTCCTCGGGCGTGTATTTCTGCTCGTACCAGTCCTGGGCGTCGAAATATGCCTGCAGCGTGGAGTCGTTGAACCCACGACCATGCCGCGCGAAGATCTCGTTGCGTGCAATCTCGAGGTCCCACTCGCTGTAGCCCTGGAGCTCTTCGGGCGTATAGAGGTGCGTATCGCTGTCGGGAAGGATATAGCCGCTCTCGGTCTTCGCCTTCTTATCCTCATCGGAATGGTCATAGGCGTCGTAGGCTATGAGTGGCTCTTCGGCTTCGGGGCTGTCCTGAGCGGAGAGCTCCTCGATAGGCTGGATATCGCTGATGGGGGAGGCTTCCTCGTCCGGGTCCTTCTCGGCGATGGTGGGCGTCCACGAAGGGTAGTGCTTGACGGTCCTGGGGAGCACGGCGAACAGAAGGTACGCCAGAGCGACAACAAGGAACAAGCCCGCGATGAGCTGGCCGATACGCGAATCGGCGTGCCGCTTGCCGCGCTCGCGCTGGGGCAGGGCGATGGAGATGGGTGCCGTCGCGTCCTGGCGTGCGGCAACGGGCTTCGCGATGGTGCGCTTGATCTCGTCGAGCGACCTGAGCGCAGCCTCGACCTCCGCGTCCTCGCGCGCCTTATCCTCTTCGGTCATGAAGGGCTGGATGACGGCCGACCCGCAATGCGGGCAGAACGCCATTCCGTCTTCTACTGTCCGGCCGCAGCTCGAGCAGATCATGAAGGCACCTTCCGAGGCGTGTGGAAATCGAACACCAGCCAACTAACAATACCACGAGGTCGGTGCAGAGCGCTTCTGCCAATGGCGTAAGTCCGCTGACGGTGCGTGATGCGGCGGTCTAGTCGACGATGGTGATCTTGGTGATATGGGGCTGGTTCTCAGGCAGCACCGTGCCGTTGTCGTCCTCCACGGGCGTGTCCTTGCAGATGGCGTCGACGATCTCCATGCCGCTCGTCACGGTTCCGAACGCGGCATACTGGCCGTCGAGGAAATGGCTCGTGGTCTGCACGATGAAGAACTGGGAGGATGCACTGTTGGGGTCGTTCGAGCGCGCCATCGAGATGACGCCGCGCACATGCGTGAGGCTGTTCTCATAGCCGTTGGAGGAGAACTCGCCCACGATGGTCTGGCTGGAGCCGCCGGTGCCGTTGCCGAGGGGGTCGCCGCCCTGGATCATGAAGCCGTCCATGATGCGGTGGAACGTGAGACCGTCGTAGAAGCCATCCTGGGCGAGCGCCATGAAGTTGGCGACCGTGATGGGCGCGACATCGGCGTTGAGGGCAAGCTCGATGGTGCCGTAGCCCTCGACCTCGATCGTCGCATGGTGGATGCCGGTCACCTCTCCTGCGGTCTCGCTGCCCTCCTGCTGTCCGGAAGCCTCCTCGGATGCAGCGTCATCTGCTGCGGTGCCGTCGGTGTCGGACGTGGCCGTCATCTCGTTGGCGGACGAGCAGGCGGCGAGGAAGGCCGCGGACGATGCGATGCCGGCGAGGAAGCTCCTACGGGTGAGATTTGCCATGGAAGTGCCTTTCATGCGGAGATGCGTTTCGAATCCACATGATAGCGCACCTGCATGGGGCCGTTAGCGGCTACCATAGGAGCTGGATACCATCGCCACATTGCGGGAGGGGAGCGCATGAGGTTCTTCACACAGCAATACAGCAAGGTCAAGCCCCTCAGCGAGACGAGCCGCCGCGTGGCGGTGCGCTTCACGGGAACCGTCCAGGGTGTGGGATTTCGCTGGACCTGCCGCGAGATCGCCCGAGAGCTCGGCCTCACGGGCTGGGTGCGCAACGAGTACGACGGAAGCGTCTCGCTCGAGCTCCAGGGCGAGAACGCGGACATCGCGGCGTTCTTCTCAAGGCTTACCGACTACTTCTCCAATTACCGCTTCGCGACCAACGTGGTCATCGATGACAAGGAGGATATCGACCTTATCCGCGGCGAGGCGGATTTCGCCGTCGTGTTCTAGCGACTGCGATATGTTTTCAATCCGTCAAACTTTACGCTTGCGTTGGCCGTACAGTTTGGTATAGTGAATAGGCTAACCGCGGCTGGGTAGCTCAGTTGGTAGAGCAGGGGACTGAAAATCCCTGTGTCGGGGGTTCGACTCCCTCCCCAGCCACCATTGCATTCTTCGAGGTCGACCGCATGGTCGGCCTTTTTTCTTATCGGATTCGGGCAATTCCTAGGCAAGAAGCGAGATCTGCGAGCCCGGATGCTCCTGGACGAAGCGGTACGAAGATTCGATATAGGCGAGCAGCGCATCGCGGTTCGTGCCGAAGAGGCGCGCGGTGATGGTGTAGATGTCGGTGATGAGCTCGCGCACGTCGTCGAGCCCGCGGCAGTCCTGCTCGATGAAGTCGAGGTTGAGCTCGCGGCGCACGGCGTTGTCGGCGAGGACGAGCAGCCCATAGGTCGCGTCATCTCTGCTCACTTCGCCATCATCGGAGAAATCCGCAAGCACCGCGCGCGGGTTCTCGAAATAGGAGCTGGCCGAGCTCAGGCGCAGCACCTCGTGGTGGAAGGCGATGATGCGCTCGTCATCGTAGAGGCGCGCGTAGTAGAGCATGACGGCGTGCATATGGTGCTCGGCGGGGGAGAGGCCGCTCGGTGCGTGCGCGTCCACATAGTCCTTGCACGCCTGCATGTAGCTGTTGTAAAGCGCGCCGATCAGGTCGTCTTTGCGGGAGAAGTAGTAGGTGAAGGTTCCGAGCTTGACGCCCGCCGCATCGCAGATGGCGTGCACGGTCACGGACTTATAGCCATACTCGAGGAACAGACGCTTGGCCGCGGAGAGGATGTTGAGCTTGGTCTCGATGCCGGTGCGATACATTTGCGCCTCCTTCGGTGAAATCATAGCATGCCGGCACGGCCCCGTATGCGCGCCCATAGGTGCTCCACGAGCCGTCGATTCAAGCAATCTTCATTAAAAAATGGGCATTTACGTGCTATAATACAGTCCACAGCCATTTTAATGCAGAGGAAGAGGCCGCCATGTATGCAGTCGGCGATTACATCGTCCACCCCGGGCAGGGAGTCTGCCGCGTGGAGGAGATCACCGCCGAGCCTGCCGCGAGTTACCAGTTGCTTCCGGTAGCCCAGCGCCATCCCATGCGCATCAGCTTCCCGGTTGCGAGCGAGGACCGTCTCCGTCCCGTGCTCTCCCGCGATGAGGCGACCCGCATCATCGACGCGTATCCCGCCATTGAGGTCGATGACTTCTCCGCCAAGAGCAGCTCGCTTGAAGAAGAGCATTTCAAGGCCGAGATCCGCCAGGGCTCATGCTTCGACACGGTCCGCATCGTCAAGACGTTCCGCAGCCGCATCGCTGCCGTGCGGGCCAACAACAAGAAGCCCCCGGTGGCCTACGAGCGCATCCTCAAGCAGGCAAGCGAGCGCTCGCTCGCCGAGCTCGCCGTGGCGCTCGGCACCACATCCGAGGATGTCAAGGAGCTTCTCATGGCGCGCGATGGCGAGGACGCCTCTGCCAACTAGCCTCCAAGCGTCGGTAAACAGCTCAAGAACCAATTGCAGATGTCCTGTGGAGGACGCAGGTGCTCGTATAGGATGGTTGCATTCGAATTGTTCCCGAATCGAGAGAGGGGCGCGGACATGAGCGATATCACCATGGACAAGGCCCGCTACGTCTATCCTCATCCTTCGACGGCCTTCACGCGCGGCGAGGATGCCTATCCCATGCCCTCCAAGGGCCTGGGCCGCACCGATATCTCTAGGCAGCTCTACGAGGGCTATGCCACCGACTCCGTTCCCGGCGATCTCTACGAACGCTACGATGTGAAGCGCGGCCTGCGCAATGCCGACGGCTCGGGCGTGCTCGTGGGCCTTACCACCATCTCCAACGTCCACGGCTACAACAAGGTCGATGGCGTGGTGACGCCCGATAAGGGAAGCCTCACCATCCGCGGCTACCGCATCGACGACCTGGTGAACGCCTCGCGCGCCGAGGACCGTTTCGGCTACGAGGAGATCGCGTACCTGCTCATCGCGGGCGCACTGCCCACCGAGACGGAGCTCGACGATTTCAAGGCGCGTATCGGATCGATGCGCCAGCTCCCCGAGGGCTTCTTCGCATCGTTCCCGCACCGTACCTACGCGCACTCCATCATGAACGTCCTGCAGCGTGTCACGCTGAAGCTCTACGCCTATGATCCCATTCCCGACGACGTCACGCCGGAGCATGAGGTCGACATCGCGCTCTCGCTGCTCGGCCGTTGGCCGCGTGCCGCGGCGGTGGCCCACGCCGCCTATGTCGCCGGCCAGGAGAACGAGAAGCTCATGGTTCCGCCCGCCCGCGAGGATTACTCGATGGCCGAGACGGTCCTCGACGTGCTCTATCCCGACGGCGGCTTCACGCGCGAGGAGGCCATGCTGCTCGACACCATGTTCATGCTCCACGCCGAGCACGGCGGCGGCAACAACTCCACCTTCACCACGCGCGTCCTCTCGAGCTCGGGCACCGATGCCTACTCGGCCTATGCGGCCGCCATCGGTTCGCTCAAGGGTCCCAAGCACGGCGGCGCCAATGCCAAGGTGGGGGAGATGTTCGACGATATCGCGGCCCACGTATCCAATACGGCCGACGATGACGAGCTCAGCGCCTATCTCGCCAAGATGCTCCGCCGCGAGGCGTTCGATGGCACCGGCCTCATCTACGGTCTCGGCCACGCCGTCTACACCGTCACCGACCCGCGCGCCGAGCTCATCAAGAAGTATGCCGGCGCGCTTGCTGCCAAGAAGGGATGCTCCGAGCGCTTCGAGCTCATCAAGAGCGTTGAGCGCCTGGGACCGGGCCTCATGCGCGATGTGCGCGGCATCACCAAGCCCATCTCGACCAACATCGACATGTACACGGGCTTCATCTATACCATGCTCGGCATCCCCGAGGACATGTTCACGCCCATCTTCGCCATGGCTCGTCTTGCCGGATGGGCGGCGCACCGCATGGAGGAGCTCTACGGCTCGGCGCGCATCATCCGCCCGGCCTACAAGTCCATCATGGAGGATAAGATCTACATCCCTCTGGCGGAGAGGCAGTGAGGGAGCGCGTGGCCAAGGGAACGCCGCGTATCGTCTTCTGCGATTTGGACGATACGTTCCTCTCAACCGACAAGCACCTCATCGACCGCAACATGGCGGCGCTTGACGAGCTTGCCCGCCGCGGCATCCCCTTCGTGCCCTGCACGGGGCGCGGCCTCAACGGCGTCCTGTTCAACGAGGCGCTCGCGGCGCATCCCTCCGTGCGCTATGCCATCACTTCGAGCGGATCGGTCGTCTATGACATGCGCACGCGCGAGGTCATCCACGGGCGTATCGTCGGCGCCGAACGCGCGCTCAAGCTGTATGAGCTCATCAAGGATCTCGACACCTCGTTCGATGTCTTCGCAGACGGCCTGACCTATGCCGAGCGCTCCCGCTACGAGCGCTTCCAAACCTTCGGGCTCGACCCCCATATGCTCGCGCTCGTGCTCCGCTCGCGCACGCCGGTCGATCTCACGGTTCCCGAGATCATCGCGCGGACGAAGATCGTCGAGCGCGTGGGTATCTTCAACGGCTTCGACGAGCGCGGCCTCGAGAACGGACGCCGCGCCAAGGAGGCGGTCGAGTCCGTGAAAGGGCTGCGCTGGACAAGCGCATATCCGGTGAGCATGGAGGTTGTGGACGAGCAGTGCTCCAAGGGAGAAGCGCTTCGCTGGCTGTGCTCCCACCTTGGCATCGATGTCGCCGACTCGGTCGCCTTCGGCGATTCGGGCAACGATTACGAGATGATCGTGGCTGCGGGTACGGGCGTTGCCATGGACAATGCGCGGCCCGAGCTCAAAGAGGCTGCGGATATGATTGCGCCCGCCAACGATGTGGCGGGCGTCGCGCAGGTGCTTGAAAAACTCTTGGGGTTCTAGCGGCCTATGAACCGCTCACGAGCTTCTCGATGAGCTGCTGGAGATGCTCGGCGTGAGCGCCCGACTCGACGACGACAAGCACGGTGTCGTCGCCCGAGATGGATCCGAGCGCATGCGAGAGGCCGGCGCCGTCGATGGCCGCGGCCACGCCCGAGGCGGTGCCGGGATTGCATTTGACGAGCAGGAGGTTGTCAGCGCGCACGACCTCGTTCACGAACTCGGAAAGCATGCGCTGCAGGTGCAGGTCCTCGGAGAGGACGTAGATGCCCTCGGGCAGCTTCTTGAGGCCCATATCGGTGATGTCACGCGATACGGTTGCCTGCGTGCAGTTGAAGCCCTGTGCCTTGAGCTCGTCGACGAGCGCGCGCTGGGTGCGGATGGATTTCTCGCGAATGATGTCGCGGATGGCGTCCTGACGCTTGTTCCTGTGTTTCACGAAAGCCTCTTTCTGAATAAGGGAAGGCCATTATATCCCCGTTTATGCATACAAATCGAGAAAACCCCGTTAATTCACCGAACGGTATTCGATACCGAGCTTGACGGCTAAAACAGAGTGCTACAGTAAGTTCCTGTAGGCAACCGTACTGTCTTGCTTGGGGATGAACCATGGACTATTCGCAGCGCACCGGTCAAAGCAGAAGCGGCTCTCTCGTGGACGACCGTAGATATAACCGCCAGCGCGGCGGATCCCCCTACCGCGGGCAGCGTGGCTCCGGCTCGAACCGCAATCAGCTCAAGTCCCGCAGCATCCGCTTCCGCGGCAAGGGCTCTGCCGGCATGACGCGCTTCGCCGGGCTCGATATGCGCAAGATCATCATGGCCGTCCTCGGCCTCGTGCTCGTCATTCTCCTGTTCTTCCTCGTCTCGAGCTGCGTGCGCAGCTGCCGTGCCAACAAGCCCGCCACGTCCGAGGCCGATGCCCGCGTGGCCGCTGGTCTCTCGGAAGATCTCGTAGGGGAGTTCACCGTCGCTCTCGACCAGGCCGAGGCACTCGAGTGGATCGCGCTGAACGCGACCGCTTATCCTTCCGAGGACCTTCCGCGCCTCGCGCTCGCCGAGCCCGCGGCCATCGCGTTCGTGCGCGCCTATCCCGATATGGCCAAATCCGGCAGCGCCTACGGCGATACCGTATCTAAGGGCGAGGTCCCCATGCTCTTCAACTGGGATGAGCGCTGGGGCGCCGTGGACTATGACGGCTCTGCGCTCGCCGTGACGGGTTCCGGCCCCACGTCCTTCTCGATGGCCTACATGGGCCTCACCGGCAAGAACGATAAGACCCCTGCGGATATGGCCCAGCTTGCAACCGATAAGGGCTTTGCGGGCGGCGATTCGCATACGACCTCGGAGTTCTTCACCACCATCGGCAAGGACCTCGGCCTTGACGTCCACGAGATCGAGGCGTCGAGCGATATCCTCGCGGACGAGCTCGACTCCGGAACGGTCGTGCTCGTCGAGGTCCGTTCGGAGACGCTCACCGATGCCACGCACTGGGTCGTGGTCGCCTATGAGAACGAGAACGGGTCGGTACGCGTGTACGATCCCACCTCGCCCTCGGCGAGCGCCCGTCCCTGGGATCCTGCGACCATCTCCTCGGCTTCCATCCGCATGTACGCGGTGAGCGTGATCGATGCCGAGGCAGAGGCGGAGGCGGAGGAGTAGGCCCGGCCTGCGTTTGTTTCCATTCGATGCACGGCATGCGGCTATTTTGGCAAGGCGGTTGACACTGCAACCTGCTCTGTTATCTTGATTGCAAGTTTTACTCACTATAGTGAATAAACATTGAATGCTATTCGATATTAGAGTGGATTTTGGCCATGAATGATTCTATCGACGAGACCATGCCCATCGAGGTGCCGCAGCAGGCGGGCGGCATGGGGGACTACGGGTTCGAGCCCTGCGAGGGCGGCATATGCGCCGCTGCCGGCGTGCGTGCCTCGGGCGTGCACGCGGGTTTCCGCAAAGACCCCAACAGGCTCGATCTTGCCTTGGTCGCAGCCGATGAGCCGTGCGTGTGCGCCGCTACCTTCACCACCAACAGGTTCTGTGCCGCACCCGTGCAGGTCTCGCGCCCGCGTGCAAGCAAGGGCATCGCGCAGGCGGTGATCTTGAACTCCGGAAACGCCAATGCCGCGACCGGAGACGCCGGCATCGAGGTTGCCCTCGCCTCGGCGAAGATCGTCGCCGCCGAGCTTGGATGCGACCCCGAGGAGATTCTCGTCGCCTCTACGGGCGTGATCGGCGTGCCGCTTCCGCTCGAGCCGTATACCACCGGCGTTCCCGAGGCTGCGGCGAAGCTTGCGAACAGCGCCCAGGCGGCCCATGATGCCGCATGCGCCGTCATGACCACCGACACCCGCTCCAAGGAGGTCTCGGTTGAGGGCGCGCTCGCTATTGGCGAGGGAGGGGCGCCCGTCACCGTGCATGTGGGCGGCTTCGTCAAAGGCTCCGGCATGATCCAGCCCAACATGGCGACCATGCTCTGCGTGCTCGCGACCGATGCGCCGCTCGACGCTGAGGCTGCCCACGCGGCCCTGCTCGCCGCCGTCAAGACCACGTTCAACCACGTGACCGTGGATTCCGATACCTCCACCAACGACTCCGCGTTCCTGCTCGCCACGGGTGCGGCGGGAGGGGAGACCATCACGTGCTCCTCGCCTGCATACCCCGCCATCGCCGCGGCCATCCACGGCGTGTGCGAGGAGCTCGCGCGTATGATCGCGGCGGACGGCGAAGGAGCCACCAAGCTCGTCACCGTCGACGTGGTGGGCGCCGCATCCCAGGAGGATGCCGATACCGTGGCCTTCTCCATCGCCAACTCGCCGCTCGTGAAGTGCGCCCTCTTCGGCCACGATGCCAACTGGGGACGCATCGCCGCGGCAGCCGGCAAGTGCGGTGTCGCGTTCGATCAGTATGCCTGCGATATCGACCTCATGGGCGTGCCCGTCCTGCGTGCGGGGCTGCCACTTCCCATGGACGAGGACGAGATGCTCAGGCGCTTCGAGAATCCCGAGATCGATATCGTGATGTCGCTTGGCGACGGCGCCTTCGGCTCGCGCGTATGGACCTGCGATCTCACACATGAATACGTGACTATCAACGGCGATTACCGCACGTAGACAGGGGGATGCATGGCTGAGAAGAGAAGCAAGGCCGAACTCGAGGAGGCGGCAGCTAAGGCAGCGGTTCTCGTCGAGGCGCTTCCATGGATCAACAAGATGAGCGGGACGACCTTCGTTGTGAAGTACGGCGGCGCCGCTATGGAAGACCGCGAGCTCTGCAACGAAGTGGTGAAGGACCTCGTCCTCATGCACCGTCTCGGCGTGCGCCTCGTGCTTGTCCACGGCGGCGGCAAGGCCATCAACTCCCTCATGAAGCGCCTCGATGCGCCTGTGCAGTTCAAGAACGGCCTGCGCGTCACCGATGACACCACCATGGAGATCGTCAAGATGGCGCTTGTGGGCGATGTCAACCAGATGCTCATCACGCAGATCAACGCCTACGGAGAGCTTGCCGTGGGCGTGACGGGCTCGGATGGCCGCACCTTCGAATGCGTCGCCGCCAATCCCGAACTGGGTCGCGTGGGCAAGGTCGTAAAGGTCAACACCAAGCTTGTATCGCAGATCCTCGATGCGGGCTATATCCCCGTCATCGCGAGCATCGGCTGGGGCGAGGACGGCTCCTACAACATCAATGCCGACCTGGCGGCAAGCGAGCTGGCAAAGGCGCTTGGCGCCGACAAGCTCGTGTACCTCTCCGATGTCGATGGCCTCTACCGCGACTTCGATGACAAGGAGAGCCTCATCAGCCGTATGGCGCTCGACGAGATGCACGAGCTCATCGCCTCGGGCGAACTGTCCAGCGGGATGATCCCCAAGATGGCATCTGCTGCCGATGCGCTCGAGCAGGGCGTGAGGCGCGTGCACTTCCTGAACGGCACCATCCCTCATTCGCTGCTGCTCGAGTTCCTCACCAACTCGGGCATCGGAACCATGTTCCTCAAGGAGGAGTAGCCATGACGCTCAAAGATGCTCAGCTTCTCGACAAGACCTATGTGATGGGAACGTTCGGCCGCTACCCCGTGGAGTTCGTCTCCGGCAACGGCGCGGTGCTCGTTGACGATACGGGCAAGAAGTATCTCGACTTTTTGGGCGGCATCGCCGTCGTGAGCCTGGGGCATCGCCATCCCGCCGTGGTGAGCGCCCTCAAGGCGCAGGCGGATAAACTCTGGCAGGCGAGCAACTACTTCCACGAGGAGAACCGCGGCGAGCTCGCCAAGGCCATCTCCGAGCTGCTCGCGACTACGACCGATGCCGCCGGCCACATCACGGGGAGCACGGGCGCCATCTGGAAGTCGTTCTTCTCGAACTCCGGTGCCGAGTCCAACGAGGGCGCCTTCAAGGTGGCCCGCCGTTGGGGAGAGAAGCATCTCGGCGGTGCATCGGGCATCGTCTCGGCGAAGAAGAGCTTCCATGGCCGCACGCTTGCAACGCTCGCCGCGACTGCGCAGGACGTGTTCCATAAGAGCTTCGGACCGTTCCCGCCCGGGTTCTCCTCGGTTCCCTTGAACGATATCGATGCCCTTGCGGCGGAGGTTCGCGGCGGGGACGTCTGCGGTGTGGTGCTGGAGTGCGTGCAGGGCGAGGGCGGCGTCTGGCCTGCGGATCTGGATTATCTCCAGGATGTCCGCACGCTCTGCGACGAGTGCGGCGTCCTGCTCATCTGCGACGAGGTGCAGACCGGTTTCTTCCGCTGCGGAGCTCCGTTCGCATTCCAGATGGCGGGCATCGAGGCCGACGTGGTGACCATGGCTAAGGGTATCGCCGACGGCTTCCCCATGGGCGCCGTGGCTGCGCGTGGCGAATACGGCGACCTGCTCGTTCCCGGCGACCACGGCTCCACGTTCGGCGGCAATGCGCTGGCTGCCGCAGCCGGGCGCGCCACCGTGGAGACGCTCGTCAACGAGGGCATCGGCGAGCATGTCATCGCAGCGGGCAAGCATCTCTCGCGCAGGCTCGAGGCGCTGCCGCACGTGACGGAGGTGCGCGGGCGTGGACTCCTGCGCGGCGCGCAGCTCGATGTGCCCATAGCCAACGAGCTTGTGGAGCAGGGCCTCGAGGCGGGCCTCGTACTCAACCATATCGGAGATTCCATCCTGCGCTTCCTGCCGCCGCTCGTGGTGAGCTACGAGCAGATCGACGAGATGGCCGATCGCCTCGGCGCACTTATCGAGAAACTCGCCTAAGCGCCTGACGCAGCGTCTGTCGCTCAGTTACGAAAACGGCCCCGGATATCCGGGGCCGTTTGCGGTTGGCTGTAAAAGACCAGTTGAAATCTGACAAATGACCTGTCCATTTGTCAGGAGCGGGCGGAGGGCTGCTTGTCGGCGATCTTCAGGAAGAGGAAGCCCAGTGCGAAGAAGACGGCGAGCGACGCCACGGCGATGTTGATGGTGCCGCCGGCGAGCTTGACCCACGCGATGACGGCCGAGCCGAGGAACGAAGCGCCCTTGGAGAAGATGTCGTAGATGCCAAAGTACTCGCCCGAGCTCTCAGGCGGGATGATCTTGGAGAAGTAGCTGCGCGAGAGCGACTGGATGGAGCCCTGGAAGCAGCCCACGCCGAAGGCGAGGATGCCGAAGTCGAGCAGCGTGTGCAGGGTGAGCGCGTAGAGGCACACGCAGAAGTAGCCCACGATGCAGACGAGGATGAGCGTCGCGGTGTCGAACTTCTTGGAGAGGCGCGCGAACACGAGCGAGCCGCCGAAGGCAACCACCTGCGTGGCGAGCAGGAACACGACCTGGCCCACGGTGGGAAGGCCGAGGTCGGTGCCGATGTTGATGCAGTTGTCGATGATGGTGCCCACGCCGTCGATGTACAGGAAGAACGCGATGAGGAAGAACAGGACCTTCCTGTCCTGGGTGGCGATCTTCTTGAGCGTCGAGCCGATCTTGGTGAAGACCTTGGCGATGGCGTGTTCGGTGTCGGTGTAGTTGACCTGCTTGTAGTTCTTGATCAGCGGCACGGTGACGGCAAACCACCAGATGCCGGTGACCGCATAGCCGATGATCTTGCCCACCTGGGGCGAGAAGAACATGAGGTCGGGGGAGAGGCCGCCCGAGAGGATGTAGGCGATCATGGCCACGATGAAGGGGATGCAGCTGCCGATGTAGCCCCATGCGTAGCCGTAGGACGAGACCTCGTCCATGCGCTCCTCGGTGGTCACGTCGTTGAGCATCGAGTCGTAGATTACGAGCGACATCTGGTAGAAGATGCGTGCGAGCACGTAGATGACGATGAAGGCGACCCAGCCGGTGGCGAAGCCGTTGGCGATGCAGCCAATCACGCCCAGGGCCACCGCGGTTGTGAAAAAGGGCTTCTTCTTGTCCTTGTGGTCAGACAGGACGCCGCAGATCGGGCCGAGGATGGCCACGATGACCGTGACGACCGAGATGGCGATGGAGTAGTACGCGGTGGCCTGGTCGCCGG